>NZ_CABVEW010000005.1:0-202799 GCF_902497445.1 Faecalibacterium sp. Marseille-P9312 | reverse complement strand
CAGATTTCCCATATTGTCCTGTGAGCTTCCCAACGCCGGCTTTTGACCAGTGCAGGTCACAGTAGGGTTACTCCAAATGGATAGAGCAGTGTTTATACACAATACATTACGCGACTTCGTGTCGCACCTCACATTCCGGGTCACAGATGATGATATCATCGTCCGTCACGAGGAACGCATTACAGATCTCACGCTTTGCGCTGAAGGATTTACCGGAACCGGGAGTGCCCAAAATCAGACCGTTGGGGTTCTTCAGCTTTTTGCGGTCAACCATAATCAGGTTGTTGGACAGGGCGTTCAAGCCATAATACAGGCTTTCCTTGCCGTTGTCGAACAGTTCCTGTGTGGTAAACGGCACAAAAATCGCTGTGCTGCTGGTGGTCAGACCGCGCTGGATCTCAATCTGGCAGTCTGCCAGTGGCAGGCTGCTCATCAGCCCCTGCTCCTGCTGAAAATCAAGGCGGCATAATTCGCAGTTGTGCTTCTGCGCAATGCTGACCGCCTGAAACACGTTGGTTTCCAGTTCCTGCTCGGTTTTTCCGGTGTTCAACACGAGGAACGTCACCAAAAACATTCTCTCATTCTGGCTCTGCAGCTCCTTCAAAAGTGCCTTGGCATCCCTGCCGTAAGTCGCCAAATCAGACGGCAGCACGTCCATGTCGTATCCGGCGCGGACAGCTTTTTTCTGCTCCTCGATCTTGCTGCGGTCGAGTTCGGTGATGGTGTGTTTGATGGTTTTGATGGCCTTGTTCTGGTCAACGGACTGGATGTGCATGGTAACGATCTGGCTGGAATCCATGTCCAGAAAATCCTTCAAAAGCTGGTCGCTCAGGTCAGAAGCCGTGATATTCAGAAAGCTGACCGCCCCGAAGATGCCGCCCATCTGAAAGGTACGGCTGTTCTTAAACGCCAGCGCAGTGGGGGCGATAGCATCCTTTACGGACAGACCGCTGGGCACAAGGTCTTTCCAGTTGAAGTGGAACTTGTTGGCTCCATCCATGTTCAACATCCCGTGCATCAGCCGCAGGCGCTCCGTGCCGTCCAGCGGCTTTGCCAGAACGCCCAACCTGTGAAAGTTGTTCATCAGATCGTTCTGGATGTGCTCCAACCGAGGTTTGACCTGCGCCATACTGTCGCCTTCGATACCATAGGTCAGGAATTTTGTCTTGGTCAAGCCGTTGTTGCCCTTGGAAAGCTGCTGCCGCAGCATCTGGGAATACTCGGCGCGCACATCGTCAAAGCCATCCTGCTGGTACGGGATGCGGATGGACTTCTCGAAGTCTGCGGAATCAGTGGCGGTATTCACGAAAGACAGTTCAAAGTGGATAGAGCTGTCGAAAAAGTTGAGAAAAGAGCACCATTCCTCAAAGATGGCGGTCTTGTCCTCCTGCTGCGCCAACTGATAGTTGATATCCTGATACTGGATGGTGCGGGTGTAGTAGCCGGGACGGACACGGCAGGTACCGTCCTCAAACATCCGCTGGAACGGGATGCTCTCCTGTGCCGTGCGGAGCACTGTGGGCTTGGGCGGCTTTTTGCCGTCTTTATTCTTTTTCAGAAACGGAATCATGGGCGTCATCTCCCTTCACAAGCAGTGCATAGTAATTGCGGGTCTGGTACGGACGCACCTTCGGGCGAACAAAACGCGCCTGAAAGTAGTACCGCAGAATCTTTTCAGCGGGCTGACCGTTTTTCTGGTACATGGCCAGAAAGAACATAGGCAGCATCACCGCCATCATGCCGAGGGTAGCGCCGGAATTGCCTGCGGTATCCCGTAGGACAAAGAACAGCGGCACCCCTACGACTGCCGCTGCACCAAAACAGATAAGCTGCCGTGCGGTCAGATTGAAAGCCACTTTGGACTTCACCTTGCTGAAATCGCGCGGCACGGAAATATAAGCTGCCAAAATTCCACCTCCTCAGTGTGCGCCCAGAATGCTCCGGGCGACGGAACCAGTCTTGAACAGCGTAAAGCACAGCAGCACCGTGTACCCCACGATGCTCCAGATCGAGTTGATGGCATCCCCGGATATGGCAACATTCTGAAGCAGAACGGCATAGATCGCCACGCAGATCAGGATCAGGAAGCCCTGAAATCCCAGCGCAAACAGAGAACGAAGATAGTTCTGTCCAACATGGGATTGCTCGTGGTTGCCCCATGTTGCCATGGGCACCGGAGCCAGACTGACCATCATGTAGATTTCAATCATTCTTCCGTAGACGATGACGAAAATCACAATGGACAGGATGCGCATGGTGATGCCGATGAAGAAGGACTGTAAAAACAGCCCGAACAGGGGGCCGACGTCCATCTGCATCATGCTGGATTGTAACATGGAAAGCCCGATGTCGTTGACCCTTGTGTTGCCGCTGATGATACCGCTGGAATTTGCCACGACCTGCTGCGTCACGTCGAACACCGCCATGATGATGTCAAACGTATTCGAGATCATCCAAACCGAAATGGCAGTTTTGAAAATCCACTTCAAAATCAATGCAGGTTCAAACTGTGCCATATTGTTGTGTTCAGTAATCATCTGAATCAATTCATAGCAAGCAATAAAGGTCAAGATCACGCCTGCAATGGGTAGCACCACATTCCGGGAGAGGGCTTCGATCATAGCAAAAACGCGCGGTTCAAAACTGGATGGTTTGGTGCCGACTTGCTGGGCGATGCCGCCCACTTGGGTGTTCACATCATCAAACAAGCCGGAAAGATTGGACATGATTGCCGCTGTCAGCAGCGACTTGATCCAATCAGAGATCGCTTTGAGAACTGTTTCCACTCAGCGCCACCACCCATCAGGAAAAATGGTTGATCAGGGTCTTGAGCAGGTTGAGCAGAAAAATAAGGTGAGTCAGAATCTGCATAAAAATCGCCTTCCTTTCAGGTAACAGTGAATATTCGATTTGCAATGCGTTTCCTCTTTATAATAAGAATCCGTTTGCCACGGAGGGGCTGGAAACACTTGCAAGTAAATATGTACGGGGCGGCAGACGCCGCCCGGAAAAGATCAGCCGAACAGACCGCTCAGCAGGGGGATCAGGGTGATACCAATCAGGGCAACACCGCCGCCAGCCATCAGCTGCTTCATGCCCTGACTCTTGGCAGAAGGGTTATCACCGCCGTAACCTTCCATGAGGTTCACAGCACCCCACACGCCCAGACCGGCACCCAGAGCAACCACCAGAGTCTTCAGAACGTCCACTGCACTGTTAAAGAATTCCATAGTAAAATCTCCTTTGGTTTGAAAAAAGCGACCCTGCACACCCCTGAAATCCATTTATTGAAACACCGTAAGCTGCGGCAGAAGTTGATTTGCTAGTGTACTTATGGGTCAAACTGTGTTTATGTGAGAGCGAATTAGCCGAACAGACCGGACAGCAGGGGCACCAGAGTGATACCGATCAGGGCAACGCCGCCGCCAGCCATCAGCTGCTTCATACCCTGACTTTTTGCGGAGGGGTTATCGCCGCCGTAACCCTCCATCAGGTTGACGGCACCCCACACGCCCAGACCGGCACCCAATGCCACGACCAGAGTCTTCAGAACGTCCACTGCGCTGTTAAAGAATTCCATAGAAAAATCTCCCTTGTTTTGAAAAAGCGACCCTGCACACACCTGAAATCCGTTTGCAAAAGCCAAAAACCACGGCGAAGGTTGATTTTCCGGTGTACCTGTTGGGTCAATGGATAAAAAATAACCGCTCGTCTTATCAGGCGAGCGGGAGTGAATCAGCATCCACCATGATGAAGGTATCATCCGGGTGGATTTTTTCTTTTCGATTCAAGAACTTCTCGATATCGAGGGCGTTCTTGGGGTCATAATCGGAGGTGTACTTGTAGTTCGGGTGCTGGGTCAGGTCGTACTTGTCGCTCAAAAATGGGCGCACACCACGAAGCTGCAGGATGCACTTGCCGCCATCCAAAACTGCCAACTCATCCCGGCTCATAAGTTCGTGACCGAGTTTTTGATAGTTGGTGCCATAGCTTGGGCTATTGCCACGGGTATCGGAATTGTTGTAGCTGTCGATGGTTTCCTTGCCGAGTGCTTCGGCAAGATCTTTCAGGGTGGTAGGCTCACTGCCGCCCAAAAATATCTGACTGTCCATGTTGCCCACGATGGTATCCGCATTATCTTTGTAGATGGCTTTCAGCTGGCTGCGGGTCTGCAAGACCAGACACGCCGAGATCTCACGGCTGCGGATGGTAGCCACCAGCTTTTCCAGCTGCGGAATCTGACCGATGTTAGCACACTCATCGATCAGGCACCGCACATGGACTGGCAGTTTGCCGCCGTATTGGTCATCTGCCTTATCACAGAGCAGATTGAAAAGCTGTGTGTAGATCATGGAGATCAGGAAGTTAAATGTACTGTCCGTATCGCTCATGATAAGGAACAGCGCCGTTTTCCGGTCACCCAGCTTGTCCAGTTCCAGCTCATCGTACATGGTGGCATCCCGGACTTCCTGAATATCGAAGGGTGCGAGCCGGGCACCGCAGGAAATAAGAATCGACTTGGCCGTTTTGCCGGCAGCTAGCTTGTAAAGTTTGTACTGCCGCACGGCAAAGGATTTTGGCTTCTTCTTGCCCAGATCCTCAAACAACAGGTCTACCGGATTCTGATAAGTTTCATCGTCCTCAGACACCTGCATAGTGTTTAGCATTTCCAGCAATGTTGCGAAGTTTTGCTCCTCGACAGGGGCTTCGTAGTGGAGGTATGCGATCAGCGAAACGAGCAGAAGCCGTTCCGCTTTGTCCCAGAATGGGTCGCCGCCCTGACCTTCACCTTTGGTGTTGGTCATCAGTGCGGTCACGAGTTTCAGAACATCCTTTTCACTGTGGATGTACGCCATGGGGTTATAGCGCATACTCTTGGAAAAGTTGATGGTGTTGAAGAATTTTAGCTTGTAGCCGTGCTTTAACAGGGCTTCTCCACATTCCACGCCGATACTACCTTTCGGATCTGTAACTACGAATGATACCGGAAAATTCTTGGAATCACATTGCAGCAGATTCGGCTTGATAAAGAACCTTGTCTTACCGCTGCCGGAGCCGCCGACTACCAGCACATTTTTGTTTCGGGCATTCTTGGGGTCCGGCGGGCGGTTGGACATCATCAGGCGTTCTGTTTTGGTCAGAATGATATTGTCCTCAAACTTCGGAGCCATAAACGGCTCGATATCTTTGGGGCCGCCCCACCGGGCAGAGCCGTACTCCATGCCGTGGCGGTACTTCTTGGCGTTTTTGCCTTTCAGGTACACCGCCAGCCGCATTCCAGCACCGCAGCACAGACCAATGAACAAGTCAAATGGGTGCAGGCTGGGCAGCGGATTTGAAAATGCAGCCGGGAGCGTATCCATCAGCGATACGATTTTGTCGCCCAGTTCCTTGCCCACGGCTAGACGCCACGCCTCGCCCAGATTGGTGGCCAGCAAGCCAATTACCACATAGGGCAGATAGAGCGCCAGCAGCTTGGAAAGATTCTTTTTGCTCATAGGCCACGCTCCTCCTGCTTGTGCCGCACTTTGTCCGGCAGATTTGCGATAGTCTGTGCCAGATCGTGCAGCTTTGCCAGCACGGAAGGACGCTTGGTTTTATCCAGCACCGATGCCGAATATTCCTTGAACGCTGCGCTCAAGGCATCCGTGTCCTGTGCCTTGAAGTAGACCAGATACCGGGGCGGCTTGCAGGACAGGTCTTTCTGGATGGAGTAGTCGATGTGATACCGCTTGGCATAACGGTCAAAGTCCTTGATGCCAGTTTTCTGGATCTCCACATTGGTTACGCCACGGTTCTGCCGCACCAGCCGCTTCATGGACTGCTTGCCCTGCGAAGCGTGCTTGTCGTACTGCCGCAGTAGAAACTGCATCCCGCGCAACAGGGTGCGGGCGGACAGTTTTGTGGTCGAGATGGCAAGGTTGACCGTCTTATGCTCGATTTCTTCCTGCATCGTTACCACCTCCTGTGCAGAAAATCGTCTTAGCGGTCATGTTCCACCGGGGGCTTGTTTACGGCCTTTTCTGCGTCATTCTGAACCGATTCATCCGGCACCGGAATGACCATCAGGCGATGCCCCAGAGGGAGAAAGGCTTCGGGTTGATGGAATTCTTCTTCATACTTCTGAGCCAGCTCCGGAGAGAGCAACACAAAATCTTCCTCTCCCAGCCCCACCACCAGAAAGGTTCCGGCAATAACATCGTACATCAGCCCGTCCTCGTCCCACAGGGCACGGTTCAGCGGCAGACCCATGAGCTTGCCATCATCGTTGTAGACGATGGCGACCGGATCTTCAAAAGGGTAGCTTGCGCCGATGGAGCCGCCCACCGCCTGCTGCAAGGCTTTCAGGTCGTTATCGATCTCGACCTGCTGTGGATACTGTCCCGGTGCAATTTTCAGCACCGACAGAGTGTTCTCGTTCTGCTCCATTATCTTCCTCCTCGAATTTGATAGTGATTTCCTGCCCAGCACGGACGGCGTTCAACAGAGCTGCCACAAAGAAGCCGAAAAAGGCACCAGCTTCAAAAATGATAAACGAATAAATATAATTCATAGCGAACCTCCTACATTGACTGAACTGTGAGAAGAATCCTCTCAGGGAGGACGAGGAGCGCTAGACGCGGTGACGGTATGCTTAGTGGAAACATTGGCATGAGTATGCGGTGCGGCATCGGTAGAAAAATAGTCGTACAGAGCATCCCGCAGAGAATGGAAGCAACGAGCATGGTAGTCGTGCAGACGGAGAACCAGAATCTTCAAAACATCAACGGCGGAACAGTAAAAGTCCTCCGTGACTTCTGCGAAACTCGCATAGCAGGTCATTTCAGTATCCATACTGCACCTCTCAGTCAATGCAGATGCAGACCATCTTCTCGCGGCCAGCCATCAGAGGAACACTGTTCTCGCCCAGATAACACTGGATCAGGTACAGGTCGGCGGTGGTAAGTGCAACAAAATTGCCATCGGTGTCGTAGCGTACAAAGATGACTGCGCCGGACAGGTAACGCTTGCCAGCCAGCGTAATGACCTGACGAGGATCGTAGCAGAGTGCCAGCGGCACATCTTCGCTGATGCTGTAGCAGGAATCAGTTTCATCGAAGCAAGGCAGGTAACTGCGAACGTTCGCCAGCGGGGTGATGGTCAGTTCGATCTCCGGGGCAATCACGGCGGCGTAAACTTCATCATCGCCGAGCTGCCGCTCCAGCACATCGCTCATCTTGTTGAAGAAGTCGGTCACAGCATTGTCCATGTGGTTGATCTTCTGGTTCATGGCTTCGATGGTCTTTGCGGTCTTGAGATCAATAGTAGTGTTCATAGTGCTTTTTCTCCTAATTTTTGCAAAAAAGAAAGACCCGGTTGGGTCTTACATTCAAAATGTGTGTTAGCGTTCATTCTGCCGCTGCTGTTTGCGTTGCCACTGATCCAGCAGCTTGATGATAGTGTCCTCCATCTGTTTCGGGGTGAAGCTGCGCGGGAAATACTTCCGCAGGGTGTCGTTTTTGATGACCACTTTGTCCAGTTCGTCCTTTTTTTCTTCTCCCATGACAGCAAAGGCAACATCATACGAGAAGTGCCCTTCCTGTGCCAGCTTTTTGAGCCGTTGCGCTTGGGAAAGGGATGGAGCATTCTGGGTGTCTTGCATCGCTTCTAAAAAATCCCGCTGTTGGCTTTCGTCCAGATAGGACAACTCCACAGCGGGATTAAAAGCAATTTTCTTTTCGTCTACCATATCCAGCAGTTCCGGGATGAGGTTGGTCAGGCGGATAAAACGCTGGACTTGCTTATAACTTTCGCCTGTTCCTTCAGCAACAATCTCTGTACTGCGTTTCCCGAAATAATCTGGGACAACTTGTCCCACATTTTTGGGTCGTCCAACAGTTCGCTCGATTGCTTCCAGCTTCATCTTGTAAGCGAAAGCCCGTTCACTGGGCAAGATGTTCTCACGTTGGAGATTGCTGTCCACCATGAGCAAAATGGCGGCATCATCATCCATGTTGCGGACAATGACCGGCAGGGTGTCCAGTCCAGCAAGCTGTGCAGCGTGCTGACGGCGGTGCCCGGAGATGATCTCGTAGCCACCTTCCGGGCGTGGGCGGGCAATCAGCGGAGAAAGCACACCGTATTGCTCCACGCTTTCCACCGTGCGCTGCATGGATTCATCGTCCAAGACCTTAAAGGGGTGGTTTTTGAAGGGAAACAGCTCCCCGATGGGAATCTGCTGCACCTGCTCCCGCTGCTGTTCCTGCCGGGATTCCTCGGTGGAGAAAATGTCATCTGCCCCTTTCAGCGACACGTTTAAGCTGTTTTTCGGCATTCGCCATCACCTCCCTTGTCAGAGATTTATAGGCTTCTGCCACCTTGCCTTTGGGATCGTGCTGGAAAATGCTCTTACCCACGGCACTGATCTCCGCAGCGCGGACAGACCGTGGAATGGTATGGTCGAACACCTTGATCTTGCTGCCGTAAGCACCCCGAATCAGATTGTCGATCTGCTGTCCATAGTTGGTGCGGCTGTCGGTCATGGTCAGCAGGATGCCCTCGATTTTCAGCTTGGGGTTGATCTGCCGCCGGACTTTCTGCACAGTCTGCAAAAGCTGTTCCAGACCCTTTGCAGACAGATACT
This sequence comes from Faecalibacterium sp. Marseille-P9312, assembly GCF_902497445.1. Lineage (NCBI taxonomy): Bacteria > Bacillati > Bacillota > Clostridia > Eubacteriales > Oscillospiraceae > Faecalibacterium > Faecalibacterium sp. Marseille-P9312. The sequence goes on along the minus strand of NZ_CABVEW010000005.1, from coordinate 194,176 downwards.
GCGCCTGCACGGGAATCAAGGTGGTGTCTGCTGCTGCCAGTGCATTGACGGTCAGCATCCCAAGGGAAGGGGTACAATCCAGCAGAATGAAATCATAGTCGTGCTTTGCACTGTCCAGCACCTGTTTCAGCATCTTTTCCCGGTTCATGCAGTTGACAAGGGAAACTTCCAGCCCTGCCAGTTCAATGTTTGCCGGAATCAGGTCAACGCCCTCTGCATGGTGCAGGATGCCTTCACCGGGCGGAATGCTCTGATTGTTCATGGCTTTTGCCATCAGGGTGGAAAGGGTGGTAGGCAGTTCATCGGGCTGCTGCCAGCCCATGCTGATGGTAAGTGACCCCTGCGGGTCAGCGTCCACCAGTAGGACCTTCTTGCCCTCCATCGCCAGCCCGATGCCAAGATTTTCACAGGTGGTGGTCTTACCGGTGCCGCCTTTCTGGTTGACGATGGCAATCGTAGTTGCTTTCTTTGAAATTTTCATCACCTCCGCATCGTTAAGTCATGGTTGGTTTGGTTCTGGTAGGAAAGCTGCATCGTGGTGGGTGCGTTATACAGAGAAGCGAGCAGATATTGTTTCATGTTTCGGATCGGGCTGCTGTTCTCTGCAAGGCACTTCAGCACAAAGCGGATATGGTCGGCGTTCAGCTTCGTAAACCGGCTGCGTACCACCTCGGCGGGCTTATCGTCCCCGGCAATGTGCAGCAGTTTGCGGTTGGTGGCACAGGTGTCCACCAGCAAATCTACGATCTGATAGATGGTATCCTCATCGTCCGGGCAGAGCCGGAGCAGAAGGTCTACCTCCAAAGACTGAGAAAAATATTCTTCCAGTTGGGCGCGTTTGCTCATCCAGTCGTTTTCATCGGAATAGATAGGATCAGTATCGCTTACCTCTGTATTATTTCTCTCAGTCTTATTACATCGTAGTTTGGCCGGATCTTGAAGCGTATTCTGGACGGTTCCAGAATCGTCATTATCACGATTCAAGTAGGGCGTTTTTGACGATTCTGACGAAAAATTCTTTACATAGATGAGGTCGGGCTTGCCCAGCCCCCTCCGTTTGCGTTCAATCAGGCCGTACTCTTCCAGTTCTCGCAGCAGCTTGGTGGCCTTTTTATCGGCACAGCCCAGTGAATCCTGCACCTCCTGCACAGTATAGATGATGAACACCCGCCCAGCTTTGTCCAACCAACCATTCCGGGCTGACAGGCTCATGCGGTCCAGCAGGATACCGTACAGCGTTTTGGCATCTGTGGAAAGCGGTTGGAAGCGGCTATCCTGAAACAACAGCTTGGGAATCCGGTAGAAGGAGAACAGCTCGCTGGACCGCCCATAGAAGTAATCAAGGTCTGCGGTTCTTGTCGGCTTTCTTTCGGGCATAGAGAATATCCCATTTTTCAGGTGTGGAACGGAATACATTGACCTGCTTCTTATAAGGGCAGTGGGCATACAGGCAGGTGCGGAACTTGAAATCGGGTCGATAGTACGGGCACAGCTTGCAGCTGTCCGGGGCACGGTCGGAACCTTCGCCAGCGGCGATCACATGGTGCATGGAGTGCTGAACATGGCGCAGAGCTTCGTTTCGCTTGTGGCTCACTTGGCATCACCTCGTTTCTCCAGCGGTGCCATCAGGTCTTTGTAGCAGGGAATCAGCACACAGGGCTTTGCCCGCTTGTAGGGGCACCCTTCGCACTTGCTGGGGCCTTTGGGCGGTTCAATCAGATAGTAGCAGTTCTCTTTGCCAAGAACACAGCCCTTCTTTCGATTCTTCCAGAAGAAGCAGTGCCGGCAATCTGCCGGGCGGGAAGCATGGTAGCGGATACCGTCCATCGTGACGGTCAGAACTTTTTTCATTGGTAAACCCTCCTTTGATGGATTCGGGAAGTTCAGCCCGAAAATAAAAAAGCGCGTTCCTCTTTCTGTTCCGAGAGAACAGCGAGTGAACGCGCTATGTATGGAGAAAAGTGTTTTACACGGTTTTGGGTAGGAATGTGGAAAATAGATTTACACAAATTATTTTGTATTTACATGGATTTACAGGAAAGCGGCTACCAATTTTAGCAGAGAGCCGGAAAACGGAGTTCAAAAGGTGCTTTATGGGGCTTCATTAGCTGGAAGCCTGATTTTATTAGCTGAAACCGAAAATTCTGCTAATGGCATTAGCTGGCTAATTTTGGTGATAGGTTCAAAATGAAAAATGCGAAGATCGTCTTTCACATGGAAAAATGACCTTCGCATTTTCTTAAAGGGATACCCCAGACAGGATTCGAACCTGCGGTCTCCTCCTTAGGAGGGAGGCGCTTTATCCAGCTAAGCTACTGAGGCATATTATGTATTATCGTTGATTTTTTGAAATTCAACGCACTTGGAAACAAATGTGTGGAATGCTTTTCACACCGAAGTGACCGACTGCATTGCAACCGGGACGATGGTAAAGTTGTTGCATCAAAATTTGTTTGGAAAATCTCGATCCCCAGCCTTGCTTTTGATTAGAGCAATCACTTCCGCACCCAAGGTATCAGGTTGACCGAATTCTTAGGAGGGGGACGCTCTATCCAACTGAGCTACTGAGACGTATTACAGATATGATACCGCAAACAGCGCACAAAATCAAGTTGAATCGGAGAGAAAAAAGGTGTATCCTATAAAGAGAGGTTCCTGCGCCTGGAAACTTTGCGCAGGGGCGGCAGAACGACTCGCCCCTCTGGCTGCTGGCCGGGGGAGCCCCGGGAGGTTGCAATGGGAAAAAACAAAACCAAAAAGCGGACACGCCGACCCAACAAGGGCTGGCTGGCGGGCAGCAGTGCGACGCAGACCATCTGCAGCAGCTTTCTGCTGGTCATCGCGGTGGGGACGCTGCTGCTTACCCTGCCCATTTCCAGCAGGACGGGGCGGCTGGGCGTCATCGACGCCCTGTTCACCGCCACCAGTGCCACCTGCGTGACGGGCCTCGTCGTGCGGGATACATGGAGCCAGTTTTCGCTGTTCGGGCAGGTGATCATCCTGATGCTCATTCAGGTGGGCGGCCTCGGCCTTGTCACCCTCACCAGCTTCTTCGCGCTGGCGGCCCGGCGGCGGATGGGCTTCCGCGACCTGCGGCTGCTGGGCGAGAGCGTCTCGGCAGACGGCCTGTCCAAGGCCACTGAGGTGCTGAAGATCGTCATCAAGCTGGCGGCGGCTTTCGAGGCCGTGGGCATCGTGCTGCTGCTCTTCGCATTTGTGCCGCAGTTCGGCGCAGAGGGTGTGTGGGTCAGCGTGTTCACGGCCATCTCGGCTTTCTGCAACGCAGGCTTTGACCTCTTCGGACGGTTTGGCGCCTACTCCTCGCTGGTGCCGTACGTCAACAACTACTATGTGCAGGCTGTCATCATGTTCATGATCATGGCCGGTGGTCTGGGCTTCATGGTCTGGGTGGAGCTGGCGGAGTACCGCAAAAAGCGGCGGCTCTCTCTCCACGCGAAAGTCGTGCTGCAGTTCTCGGTCATCTTCTGGGTGGGCGGCGCGGTGCTGCTGGCCCTGCTCGAGTGGTCGAACCCCAGGACGATGGGCGGCCTGTCCGTCCCGGGCAAGATCATGGCGGCGCTGTTCCAGTCGGTATCCACCCGTACTGCGGGTATGAACACCATCGACCTCGCGGCCTGCAGCCCCATCAGCAAGCTGCTGATGAGTGTGCTGCAGTTCATCGGTGCGGCCCCCGGTTCGACGGGCGGCGGTGTCAAGGTGACGACCTTCGCGGTGCTCATCCTGACCATCCGCAGCGTGGCACAGGGCCGCGACGACTGCGTTATCGGCGGCCACCACATCGAGTCCAAGACAGTCTACCGCGCTCTGACCATCATCGTCATCGGCGCGGTGGCGGCGTTCGGCTCTGCCGTCGTGGTGTACTACAACACCGCAGAGACGGTGTCAGTCATCGACTGCATCTTCGAGTCCTGCTCGGCGTTCGGTACGGTGGGCCTGTCGGTAGGTGTCACTGGGCAGCTGAACACCGGCGCAAAGCTGCTATATATGGCCTGTATGTTCATGGGCCGTGTCGGCCCGGTGTCGCTGGCGATCAGCCTGACGGCAAAGCCCGACGACAACAAGCGCAAAGTCCTCCCGGTGGGTCACATCAACGTAGGTTAAGCAAAAAGCGGGCGCTCCACCTGTCCGGAGAGACAGAGGAGCGCCCGCTTTCACTCATTATAAATTGTCCAGTTCCGTCTGGAGCTTTGCAAGAGAGTCCCGAATCGGCAGATGTTGGGGGCAGACGGCCTCACACTTGCCGCAGCGGACGCAGTGAATGGCCTTTTCGGCATCCGGGAAGCAGGCTGTCCACTGCTGGCGGATGGCGTCCTTATTGCCGAACATCCCGAGCTTGTTCCAGATGCTGAAATTGTCGGGAATGTCCACGCCCATGGGGCAGGGCATACAGTAGCGGCAGCCGGTGCAGCCGATTTTGATGTGGCTGCGCAGGACGTCGGCAGTCTGCCGGATGGCGGCGTTCTCGGCGTCGGTCATGGGGTGGAAATCTCCGAAGGTGGCGAGGTTGTCGTCCAGCTGGTCTTCTGCGCTCATGCCGGAGAGGACGACCTTCACGTTTTTGTGGCTGGACACCCAGCGCAGCGCCCACGAGGCTGCACTGGCGTCTGCGTCCAGTGCATTCAGCGGCGCGGCAGCGTCCGGCGGCAGCTGTGCCAGCGTACCGCCCTTGATGGGCTCCATGATGATGAGGGGAACACTCAGTTCTTCGGTAAGGGCATAGCCCCGGTCTCCTGCGATCTCCTCGGCACGGTCATCGGTGTCGAGGTAGTTGTACTGCAGCTGGCAGAAGTCCCACGGCTGGTCGCGCAGGATGTGCTCGAAGCCCGCCGCGTTGTCGTGGCAGGAGAAGCCAAAATTCCGGATGCGCCCGGCGGCCTTCTGCTCCCAGAGCCAGTCCACAATGCCCATCTCTTTGGCCGCATCGTAGCGGGCTTTGTGCAGGGAATGCAGCAGATAGAAGTCGATGTAGTCCACGCCCAGCCGCTCGAACTGCTTCTCGAAGATGTCTTTGGCCTCGTCGAGGGTCTTGCAGCTCCACAGAGGCAGCTTGGTGGCGAGGTAGAAGCTCTCCCGAGGCCACTTGGCAATGACCCGGCCCACGAAAGGTTCGCTCTCACCGCCGTGGTAGGGGAAAGCAGTGTCAAAGTAGTTGACGCCCGCCTCCCGGGCCGTGTTCAGCAGCTTTTCGGCCCGCACTTCGTCGATGCGGCCATCCGGCAGGGTGGGGAAGCGCATACACCCGTAGCCCAGCAGCGAGGTGGAGATGTCCCGCCCGCTGCCGTCTTTTTTCGTCCAATCGCGATACTCCATAGCCATTTCTCCGGCGGGGGTCTGCCCGCCGCTCCTTTGCCCTAAGTATAGCAGGAGAAATTGCGGTAGACAAGACGAACACCCCGGCCTGCAGGCAGCCGGGGTGTTGTATTCGTGCGGGAAATATGATATTCTATAGGTGCTGCCGATGCAGCAAGGTACTGTCTGCAATGTAGGTGGTCACGCCCTTCCGGCCCTGCGCCGGGGAGGTGAACTTTTTGCTATCCCCTGACGCATGGTGCGAAAGGGGGGATGTTCCATGACGTTTGAACAGGTCGTATTGTTGCTCTCGCTTCTTGGCGGAGCGATCTACATCACGTTTCAGATCAGCTGGACCATTTTTAACAGCAAAAAGAAATGACCGCCACGCCCCCAAAGCTTGCGGTCATTTCTTTTGATCTAAAGCCGGAAGGACGCTGACCATTCGCAGGCAGTGCCTTTCTTGTTTATAGTATAGAGCTTTTGCAAGCCATTGTCAAGCAAAACGAGGGATAAGATGGATTCTCTGAAAATCGGAAATATCACCCTGCCCCACCGGGCAGTTTTTGGCCCGATGGCGGGCTTTACGGACGCGCCCTGCCGTCGGCTGATGGCCCAGCACGGCGCAGGCTTTACGGTCAGCGAGATGGTGTCCAGCCGGGCGCTGGTCTACCACGACCACAAAACGGTCAGCCTGCTCAAAGCCGAACCCAACGGCGCACCCTACGGCGTGCAGATCTTCGGCGAGGTGCCCCAGATCATGGGCGAGGCCGCAGCGGCGATAGAAGAATATCAGTTCGACTTTCTGGACATCAACATGGGCTGCCCGGCCCCGAAGATCGTCTCGGGCGGCGCGGGCAGCAAGCTGATGCTGGACCCCGACCTCTGCGGCCGCATCGTCGAGCAGGTCAAGGCCCACACCACCCGCCCGGTGACGGTCAAGATGCGGAAAGGCTGGGACGCCGACCACATCACGGCGGTGGAGTGCGCCAAAGCCTGCGAGCAGGCGGGGGCTGAACTCATCGCCGTCCACGCCCGCACCCGGGAGCAGATGTATACCCCGGGCATCGACCCGGACATCATCGCCAAAGTCAAGGCGGCGGTGAAGGTGCCTGTGCTGGGCAACGGCGACATCCACACGGCGGAAGACGCCGTGGAGATGATGCAGCGCACCGGCTGCGACGGCGTCATGATCGCCCGTGCTGCGCTGGGCGACCCGTGGCTCTTCGAGCGGGTGAACGCCGCCATCGAGGGCCTGTCGACGCCCAAGGAGCCGAATCTGCAGGCCCGGATGAACGCCCTCCGCCGTCAGGTGGAAGAGATGGTGGAGCAGAAGGGCGAATACACCGCCATGCCCCAGGCCCGCGCCCAGACCATGCACTATATGAAGGGCCTTAAGGGCGCTGCCGCCCTCCGCCGCTACTGCTGCACCCTGTCCCGTCTGGAAGACCTTGACGAGCTTATTGCGGCGGTGTTCGAAGAGCAGCGCAAGGCCGGGCTGGACCCGGACGACGTGCGGGAAGTCCCCTTCCCGTGATCATTCGCTGCGGGTCAGCTCGTCGAGGTTCTGGGTGAAGCAGGGAAGGCAGTGCGCCATGAACCAGTCGGCCTCAGGGCAGTGTATCCCTTCCAGTGCTTCCCGCTGCTGACGAAGCGCGGCGTCAAATTCGTGGTTGCCGCTGCGCTGCTCCTCCATGCACTTGACGAGGGCCGAGAGCCGGTCAGCGGCTTTCAGGAGCCGCTTTTCCTCGGCGGTCAGCAGGCTGCCGGTGATGAAGGGGCTGACCTCCTCGGCCAGCTCCGGCGGCAGCAGGCGGGTCATGGAATCCACGCTCTCGGCCTCCAGCGCCTTATAGGCATCCCGCAGGCCGGGGCTGCTGTACTTGACCGGCGTGGGCATATCGCCGGTGATGATCTCTGGTGCATCGTGATAGAGCGCCGCCACCGCCACCGTCTTGGGGCGGCAGGGCGTGCCGGTGTACCGCCGCGCGATGAGGCAGAGGGTATGGGCCAGCAGGGCAGTGTCGCAGGTGTGCTCGCTGAGGGATTCCGGGCGGGTGGAGTGCATCAGACTCCACCGGGTGATGTACTTCATCCGCGCCAGAAGGGCGCTGAACGGGTATAGCTTCATGTCGGCCTCCTTGAAGTGTCTTTGAGAGGGTTATACCCGCCCGGCGGGCGAATGTCAAGCAAAACACAAAAATTCTTTTTTTCCACACAGCCGCGTGCTATACTGGAACGCGAGAACGATGCAGGCGATGGGCCTGTGCCGCCCCTCCGGGCGGGGAAAGAGGATAGACAATGGACGATTCAAAAAATCAGGCCGGAAATGCCCGGCTGCTCAATATGCCGGGGCGGCGGGACCAGATGCTCCGCACCATGCTGCTCTGTGCGCTGACGGCGGCGATATTCTTCCTGCCGTTCTATATCATCGACGGCGGATTTTTCCACTACGCAGGCGATTTCAACAGCCAGCAGATCAGCTTCTACCGCTACATGAACGGCTTCATCAAGGGGGCAGGCTACCCGGACGGCATGACCGGTGCGGCCCGCAGCACCTTCTCCTGGGCCACCGACCTGGGCAGCGGCGCGATGAACGCCTACTCGTTCTACCTGTACGGTTCGCCCTTCTTCTGGCTGTCCCTCATCTTCCCCCAGAACTGGCTGCCCTACCTCATGGTGCCGCTGCTGGTGCTGAAATTTGCCGTGGCGGGCGGCGGCGCTTACCGCTACCTCTGCCGCTATGTCCGCCGCTCCGATCACGCGGTGCTGGGCGCCTGCCTGTATGCCTTCTCGGGTTTCAGCATCTACAATGTCTTCTTCAACCACTTTATCGACGTGGTGGCCCTCTTTCCGTGGATGCTCTGGGCGCTGGACGAAACGCTCTACGAGCAGGAAGAGCACTACGGCCTCTTCGCGTTCTGGGTGGGCGTCAATCTGCTCAACAACTACTTCTTCTTCATCGGACAGGTCCTCTTCCTCGTCATCTACTTCATCTGCAAGCTGACGACGAAAGATTTCCCGATGAATGTCCGCCTCTTCGTCCGGCTGGCCTTTGAGAGCCTGCTGGGCGCGGCTCTGGGCTTCGTCCTGCTCTGGCCGGCGGTACTCAGCATTTTGCAGAACCCCCGCACCATCGACCTGTCGTCGGGCTGGGGCTTTCTGACCTACTCGAAGGTGCAGCAGTATCTGGCCATCCTGCTGAGCTGGATCTTACCGCCCGATTCGCCCTACATCACCTCCATCTGGTCGGAGGGCATCATCAAGTGGACAAGCATGTCGGCCTATCTGCCCCTGTGCAGTCTGGCCGGCGCGATGGCCTACTGGCGGGCCCGGAAGGGCGACAGCAAAAAGCGCATCGTCGCCACCTGCGCCATCTTCGCGCTGGTGCCGGTGCTCAACAGCGCGTTCTACGCCCTCAATTCCAGCTACTACGCCCGGTGGTACTATATGCCGGTGCTCATCCTCTGCGCCATGACGGCCAGTGCGCTGGAAAGCCCCGACATCTCTGCCGACGAGCTGGACGCCCCAGTGCGCGGCATCGGCTGGCTGATGGTTGCGACGCTGGCGTTTGCCCTGGTGCCGGTGCAGGACGGCGACACCAAAGAATGGTCGCTGGGTGTGCTGCAGAACCCCGGCCAGTATGCCGCCGTCCTGAGCTTCGGCATCGGCGGTCTTATCCTGTACCGCCTGCTCTGCCGCCGCTGGCGGGGGAGCCAGGCCTTTGCCCGTCGGATGACGGCAGTGGTGCTGGCCTTTGCCTGCGCGTTCAGCATGGTACACATCGGCATCGGCAAGTTCGGCCAGTGGCACACCGACAGCGACCTTGTGGAGCAGTACACCTCCGCCATCAAGCTCAAGGAGGACCTGCCCGAGGGCGACTGGCGCGTGGATACCTACAAGACCCACGATAACCTCGGCCTCTGGCTCGACAAGAGCAGCCTGCAATACTTCGGCAGCACGGCCGCGCCCAGCATCCTCAGCTTCTACCCGGCACTGGGCGTCAAGCGGGATGTCCGCAGTGAGCCGGACATCTCCAACTACGCCCTGCGGGGTCTGCTGAGCGTCAAGTACCTCATCACCACGCCCGAAAAGCAGGAAGATTTCCTCGCTGCTGCGGACGACGGATGGAGCTACTACGACACCAAAGACGGCTTCATGCTCTACGAGAACGAGAACTACGTTCCCATGGGCTTTACCTACGACTACTATATTACGGAGGAGTCCTACGAGACGACCGTTAAAAATACCCGCGCGAACCTCCTGATGCGGGCGCTGGTGCTCAGCGAAGAGGACGCCGAAACCTACGGCAAGTACCTCGAGAAGCTGCCTGAAGCAAAGCTGGACGATTTGTGGTACGACACCTACGTCTCTGACTGCGCCGACCGCCGCGCCTCGGCCTGCAGCACCTTCCGGATGACCAACTCCGGCTTCCATGCGGAGATCACGCTGAAAAAAGACGACCTCGTCTTCTTCTCCGTACCGTACGACGATGGATTCACGGCCTGCGTCAACGGCAAAGAGACGGAGGTCATCCGGGTGGACGAGGGGCTGATGGCCGTTCTGGCTCCGGCGGGGGAGAACACCATCGACTTCGTCTATCAGGCTGACGGTTATTCCCTGGCCAGCAAAGTCTCGCTGGCAGCGCTGGCGGTATTCGTCCTATACGCCGGGTATTTTGTCTGGAAGAAAAAGAAACGCTGTTGAATCGCGGTTTGTCAATGCACATTCTCCCATAAAATGCAGAGCGCTTTTTGTGGAAAGAGCGAATAGCCCTCCCGGCCAAAACGTGATAAAATAAACACGTTGTGCTGCCGGAGCAGCCGGAAAGGAAGCGCGAAAGCTATGGAACAAAGCTATTTGATGCCGGGACAGGAACGATGGGAATCATTCCGGGATGCAAATGGGGTGCCGAAAGTTCGCTATTCTTACTGCTCGCTGAAAGGGCAGCTGTTCCGCTGCGTGAGCCGCAGCCGGGAAGAGGCCGAGCGCCTGTGCGAGGACTGGCTGGTAGGCCAGGACCGCTGCTACCGCAACTGAAGATCCGATTTGACAAGACTGCCGTGCAGAAAGACGATGCACGGCAGTCTTTTTGTGCGTCAGAAACGGACGGGCTGCACCCTCTCCCATCCTAAATTCTCCCCGGATATGAAAGCGAAGGAGCTGCTGGAGACCATCCAGTCCAACGCCATCAAGTGCTTCGACTACATGAAGGAGAACAACGCCATCCTCTAATATCGGCCGCTGCTACACGATGGCAAAGCCGGTGGATACACTGCTGGGCGAATTCTACGTCCAGAGAGGCACCCGCTATGCGCCCGAGGTGGTGGCGCTGCTGGACGATGAGGATTTCTGCCGTGATTTGAAGGAAACGCTGGATGAGACGCGCAAGAGCGTCTATCTCGAGGTCTACCACGTCAAGCGGTAAAAGGGGGCGCTGAGGGTGGAAACAACAAAAAACGAATTTACCCTGCATGAGCTGCCGGAATGAGGAGAGCTTTTTCTCTTCACATTTCCCCCTCCCTTCGCATACATCGGTGGGAAGGGGGAATGCAATGTGAACATCTATCTGTTTGCGGCGGTCATCCTGTTGCTGCCGGCGCTCTGTACGGCGCTGGGAGCGGCGGGCGTCTTTCTGGTGCGTCGGGCCGACGAGCCCCGCACCCGGCGGATGCTCTGCGGCATGGCGGCAGGCATCATGCTGGCCGCCAGCGTGTGGAGCCTGCTGCTGCCCGCCATCGAGCGGGCGGAGGCCGGGATACTGCCGGTTTGGCTGGCCCCGGCGGCGGGGCTGGTGCTTGGGGCTGTGGGTCTACTACGGCTGGAAGAGGCTGCCGGCCGGCTGATGCACACCGGGTCAAAAGAGCATGGCCGGATGGGCCGGGTGGTGCTGGCCGTGACCCTCCACAATCTGCCCGAGGGCATGGTGGTGGGACTTGCGGCGGCGCTGGCTCTGCAGGGTGAGCCGGAGGCCGTCAGCGGGGCGCTGGCCCTTGCGCTGGGCATCGGCCTGCAGAATATCCCGGAAGGCGCGGCGGTGAGCCTGCCGCTGGCGCAGGCCGGGCAGGGGCGGCGGAAAGCCTTCTGCGCCGGTGCGGCGTCGGGCCTCGTGGAGCCGCTGGGAGCATTGCTGGCGCTGGCTCTCGCAGGCTGGGTGAGCGCGGCTCTGCCGTGGCTCATGAGCGCCGCCGCCGGGTGTATGGTCTGCGTGACGGCTCAGGAGATGATACCGGAAGCCGTGGAGCAGGACGAACCGGCGGGCGTCATCAGCGTGGTGCTGGGGTTCGCCCTCATGATGGCGCTGGATATTGCGCTGTAGCAAAAAAGCCGATGCAGCTGCATCGGCTTTTTTGCTGTCAGTTCTCTTTTGCGAGGTAGACTGTCGTGGAGGGGAATGCGAAATCCACGCCGTCGGCCTTCATCACGTCCATGATGTTGAGGTTCAGATCGTTCTGCATCCGCAAAAACACGCCGAGGTCGGCGGTGCGCAGATAGGCAGAGACCATCAGGTTGATGCTCGAGTCGCCGAAGCCGGTCATCCGGACAAAGGCGGTGTCCTCGTAGGTGTCGGGGCTGGCCTTGAGCATGGCGTCGAGGTCGGCCATCAGCTTTTCCAGCTGGGGTCGGGTGGTGTCGTAGGTAACGCCCAGCGTGAAGCGGTAGAGCCGCTTGTTGCGGAGGGTAGCGTTGTTGATGGTGGCACTGCTGACGGTGCTGTTGGTGAGGATGTAGATGGAGTTATCCACGGCCCGGACTTTCGTGGAGCGGAAGTTGATGTCCACCACTTCGCCCTCCACATCGCCGACGGTGATCCAGTCACCGATGGAGAAGGGCTTGTCCAGCAGGATGACCACGCCGCTGAAGAAATTCTTGGCCATATCCTGTGCGGCCAGAGAGATCGTAAGGCCGATAAGACCGGCACTGGCCACGACGCTGCCCACGGGCAGGCCGCTCTCCTGTGCGATGGTCGCGCCGCAGAGCACGACGACGGCTACTTTGTAGACTTTATCCAGCAGGGTGAGCAGGGTGCGGTTGGTGCGGACTTCTTCGCTGGACGAGGCCAGCAGCAGAGCCGCGATGCCGGAAGCGTGGTAGAAGCCGGTGCCGATGAGGAAGACCAGCATCATCCGATAGGCTTTGAGCAGCAGGGCCGCAAGGCCGGGGATGGCCCAGGGCAGGCTGCGCAGGGCCAGATACATGCCGGTGTACCACGCGATGCGGGCCGTCGGGCGGGCGAAGCTTTCCAGCAGGGGGTGCGTAAAGGCAAAGTGCCAGCTGCGCTTCAGCAGGCGGGGGAAGAGGCTTTTTTGCAGCCAGCGGCTGACGACCCAGCCGATGAACAGCAGGGCCAGCGCACAGACGCACCGGGCTGCAAAGGCCAGCCAGCCTTCCAGCAGCAGTCCGGCGATGGAAAAGCCGAGATCGTTGATGGTGAAAAGCATAGAAACAGATACCTTCCTGACGAATAATAAAATCAGTATATCATATTACAGCCAGCGGTGCAAATCGGGAGAGGCTTGTTAAAAAAATGCATAAAAGGGCTTGACAAGACAAACCTGCCGCGTTATACTCTGCGAAGAAAGTTCGTTTCAGGGCGGGGTGCGATTCCCCACTGGCGGTACAGCCCGCGACCACTCCCAAAGAGTGCTGACCCGGTGAGACTCCGGGGCCAACGGTATAGTCCGGATGCAAGAAACGGCAGACAATTTGATTTGTTTGTGCGCGCCCTGTTATAGTGTAAGCTATGGCAGGGCGCGTTTTCATTTGTCTTCCCGGTTCCGGCGAGCGAGAAAAGGGCTTTCCAGTCTTTATTTGAATGGGGCAGCCGCCCCGGGAGGAAAATTATGAGAAAAGATACGACCCACAACCTGACCGTTGCCGCCATGCTCAGCGCAGTGGCGTTCATCCTGATGTTCATCGAGTTCCCCGTCCCGATGCTCATCCCGTCCTTCGTCAAGATGGACTTCTCCGACCTGCCCGCCCTGCTGGGCGCGTTCGCCCTCGGCCCGGTGTACGGCGTGGCCATCAGCTTCATGAAGAACCTGCTCCACATCGTCGTCAAGGGTACCAGCACTGCCTGTGTCGGCGAGCTGTGCAACTTTATGCTGGGCGCTGTCTTCTCCGCTGTGGCGGGCTTCATCTACAAGCATCATAAGAGCCGCAAGACCGCCATCCTCGGCGCGGTAGCGGGTGCCGCCGCCATGGCTGTCTTCAGTGTGCCCTCCAACTACTTCATCACCTACCCGGCCTATGTGGAGTTCTACCATATGCCGCTGGAAGCCATCCTCGGCATGTATCAGGCCATCCTGCCCTCTGCCGACAGCCTCATGAAGTGCCTCGTTATCTTCAACCTGCCCTTCACGCTGGTCAAGGGTCTGCTGGACGCCGTGCTCTGCATGGTCATCTATAAGCCCCTGTCTCCCATCCTGCATGGCCGGAAGTAAATTTGAATCAACAAAATGGGCATGTGCCGCCGGCACATGCCCATTTTGTTTATTGTAACGCTCCTTTATCGAGCCACTTGCCCCTTGCAAGCCGAATGAGGAACAGCGCGCCCCGGATGCAGAGCTCGATGCACATGGCGGCCCAGACGCCCACGAGGCCCAGCCGGGGAGCCAGCAGGAAGGCGAGGGTGAGCCGGACGCCCCACATGCTGAACAGGTTCAGCAGGAAGCAGCCTGTGCTGTCGCCTGCGCCCTGCATCGCGCCGCTTGCTACGATGCTGGCCCCGAACATCGGCTCTGCAAAAGCCTCGATGCGGAGGACCTGCGCACCCAGCGCGATGACGGCGGCATCTGCCGTGAAGATACCCATAAGGGCCGGGGCGAAGAGCCAGAGCCCCACGCCGGACAGTGCCATGATGCCGATGCCCATTGCCGTGCAGAGCCAGGCGAACCGCTTCGCCATATCCCGGCGGTGGGCGCCGACGGCCTGCCCGATGAGGGCGATGGAGGCGTCCTGAATGCCGTAGCCTGCCATGTAGCAGAGGCCCTCGGCGCTGACGCCGAGGCTGTTGGCCGCGATGGCCACCGTGCCGAGGCCCGAGACGATACGGACGAGCAGCACCTGCGCCGACGAGAGGGCCGCACGCTCAGCGGCCAGCGGTGTACCCACCCGCCAGAGGTTGCGCAGGCAGGCGGAGGTGATGCGCCAGCTGCCGGGCTTTCGGATGCAAAGCGGGCCGTCCCGCAGCAGCAGGACGCCCAGCGCCAGCAGACCGCCGATGGTCGTGGAAAGCGCTGTGCCAAGTGCCGCACCCGGGACTTCGAGGCCGGCACCCCAGACGGTGACGCTCTGGCCGAAGAGCAGGATCTGCCGGGTGGGGTTGATGAGGAAGAAGTTGAACACCACGTCCAGTGCGCAGACCAGCACGCTGATGAGGCCGGGGGTCAGGGCGTCGCCGGTGGCCCGGAGCATGGCGCTATACATTCCCATGGCCATCGTGAAGGGGAGGGCCGCCGACCAGATGGCGAAGTAGGCGCTGGAACTGGCCTGGAGCGAGATGTCCGCCCCCAGCCACCCGGGCAGGAAACGGCTGATGCCGACGCCGAAAGCCGCAGCGCCCAGACCCAGGATGAGATTGAAGAGCATGGACTGCCGCAGCACACCCCGGGCGTCCTGCTGGCGGTCGGCCCCGAGGTACTGGGCGATCTGGATGGAAAACGCAGTGTACAGTCCCACAAGGATGCCGTGGAGCAGCCAGGTGCTCGAGCTGACGATGCCGATGGCGGCGGTGGCCTCTGCGCCGATGTGGCCCACCATGGCGGCGTCGATGTACTCCATCGCCGTGACCACCAGCTGCTCCAGAATGGAAGGGATGCTCAGCGCCAGCGCGATGCGGGCCGTGTCGGACAGCGGGATGTCCTCGCCCTGCCGCATCCGGGCCGAGAGCTGCTCCAAAGAAAGTGTCATGTCGTCTCCTGTTTTCTGTGTTGATAAGCGGTCTTACTATTATAGGCACGGGGAGGAAAATTGTCAAACCGGGCGATTGATTTTTTGGCTCTGGCGTGATACACTCTCGGAGTAAGAAGAATATCATTGAAAGAGGTTCAAAATATGCTGCAGCTTATTTCAGCTACCGGCCAGCAGACCGTGGACGCGCTGGCGTTCCTGCTGGCGTTTGCCCTGACCGCCCTGATGGACTCGGTCTTCCACGACAAGCTCCCCCACGACCATGGCCGTGCCTTCGCCGTCAACGGCGAGCTCTCCAAGGGCAAGGCCCGGGGCTCCGGACTCATCTTCGTGCTCTGCATCGCGCTGGTGACGCTGGCGGTGGTGCCTTTTAAGGTAGAGTACCTTATTTATACCGTTCTGCTCATCGCCTCCATGCTGTCGGGCTACTTTGACGACGCCTCCGAGACGGCGTGGAACGAGTACAAGAAGGGCCTCATCGACTTCGTCATTGCCGTGGTGGCAGGTGTTACCTACCTGAACTTCAACGGCACGAGCGTCAACTTCCTGAGCACTACTTTCACCATTGCCTATCCGCTCTACCTGCTGCTCATCGTCATCCTCATCTGGGCCAGCATCAACGTGGTCAACTGCACCGACGGCGTGGACGGCCTGTCCGCCAGCCTCGCGGTGGTGAGCATCGGCACCTTCCTGCTGGCTTACGGCGAGGAGCTGGGGGACTACTCCACCGCTGCCATCGTCTTTATCGGTGCACTGCTGGCCTACCTGTGGTCCAACGCAAAGCCTTCCAGCCTCCTGATGGGCGACGCCGGCAGCCGCGCCATGGGCTTCTTCCTCGCCATCCTGGCCCTCAAGAGCGGCCACCCGTTCGCCTTCCTGCTGGCGGCGCTGGTGTTCATCGTGGACGGCAGCCTCGGCATCCTGAAGATCAGCTTCAAGCGCTTCCTCCACATCAGCATCCTCAAGAACACCCTCACCCCGCTGCACGACCATGTGCGCAAGCGCATGGGCTGGAGCGACGAGCAGGTGGTGGCCCGCTGGCTCATCCTGCAGGCCGTCGCATCGGCGCTGCTCCTGCTGATGACCCGCTGATTTACGGATTTTAAGTACGATGTTTGTGCAGCTTTCCAAAATGCAGATTGACCCGCTCTGATTTTTGTTGCACTTTATGGATTGAAAGTCAAGCGGAAAAAGACTATACTTTAACCAACGAAAGCAAAGGCGCTTAAGTGGATGGATCCACTTTGCGCCTTTTTTGTTTTTTCGTTTTTGTGTGCGGTTCGGGAAAGCCGCACAGGATGCGCTGTCCGTGGCGCTGGAGCACGGACGACAGAACAGGATAGGGAAAGGCGGGGATCACAGTGATCAAACTCGAACACGTTGACAAGTACTTCGGAGACCTGCACGTCCTCAAAGACGTGAACCTCGAGGTCGCCGAGGGCGAAAAGCTGGTCATTATCGGACCGTCCGGCAGCGGCAAATCTACCACCGTCCGCTGCATGAACTTTCTGGAAGAGCCGACCAGCGGCCACGTCTACATCGACGGTCAGGAGCTGACCAACAAGAACAAGACCAGGATCGTCCGCGACAACATGAGCATGGTCTTCCAGCAGTTCAACCTCTACCCCCACATGACGGTGCTCAAAAACCTGACGCTGGCACCCATGAAGCTCCATCACAAGACCAGGGCAGAGGCCGAAGAGCTGGCATATCATTATCTTGAGGTCGTCGGCCTCCGGGACAAAGCGGATGTCTACCCTCCGCAGCTGTCCGGCGGCCAGCAGCAGCGCATCGCCATTGCACGCGCCCTCTGCGCACAGACCAAGATCATCCTGTTCGACGAGCCGACTTCGGCCCTCGACCCTGAGACCATCCAGGAAGTGCTGGATGTCATGGTAAAGCTGGCACACGAGAAGAACATCACGATGGTGGTCGTCACCCACGAGATGGGCTTTGCACGAAATGTGGCCGACCGCATCGTCTTTATGGCGGACGGCCAGATCATTGAGGAAGGCACGCCGGAGCACTTCTTCACCAACCCCAAGAACGAGCGCGTCCGGCAGTTCCTGAGCAAGATCGTCCGCTGAGAGGACGAACAACAAAGGTTGACACGGCAGGGGCTCACAAGTTGTGGTGAGACGCCGTTGTTGATAACAGGCCGTTTTCGGAGCGGACAGGGAAAGCCGCTCGGGCCGAAAAAACAAAGAGGAGTGGTTTATTATGAAAAAGATCTCGCGTCGTGATTTCCTGAAAGTCACTGGTTTGGTGGGCGCTGCTGCTGCCCTGACCGCCTGCGGCGGCTCTGCAAGCTCCACCGCAGCCTCCACGGCATCTTCTGCCGCCGGCAGCGCAGCCGCTTCCACCGCAGCACTGGGCGCTGACACCCAGGCCATCGTGGACCGCGGTGTCCTGAAGGTAGGCGTCAAGAACGCAGTTCAGGGCTTCAGCTTTCAGGATACCCTCACCGGCGAGTACAAGGGCCTCGAGGACAGCCTCGCAGAGATGATCGCAGAGCACCTCGGCGTGGACGTTGAGTTCACCACGGTCACCGCCGCCACCCGCGGAGAGCTGCTGGACTCCGGCGACATCGACGCCGTTCTGGCTACCTTCACCATCACCGAAGAGCGCAAGAAGACCTGGGACTTCTCCACCCCCTACTATACCGACTACGTTTCCGTTCTGGTGGAGGACTCCACCGGCATCAAGGGTCTGGCTGACCTGAAGGACAAGGTCGTGGGCGTCTCCTCCGGCTCCACCTCCGCTCGTGCTCTGGTCAAGGCCATGATCGACGAGGGCGTGCTGGACGGCGCAAACTTCGACGCCGATACCTTCAACGCCGACACCTGGAAGGATGGCGTCTCCTTCCGTCAGTACGACGACTATCCCGCCATCAGCACCGCACTGAGCGCAGGCGAAGTGCAGGGCTTCTGCGTCGATAAGTCCATCCTCGCCATCTACAAGACCGAGGGCCGCAGCTACATTGACGCTGAGTTCAGCCCGCAGGAGTATGGCGTCGCCACCAAGAAGGGCAGCGACTTCTCCACCCTGTGCGACGACCTCGTCAAGGGCTGGCTGGCAGATGGCACCATCGAGCAGCTCATCAAAGACAACGGTCTGGATTAAGCCCAGACTTTTCAGAACCAAGAGAGTACAGGGAAAGGGGAGTTTGCCATGTCTGGCTTGTTTTCGTTAGAGTCCTGGTCCACCGTCTGGACGCATCGTGAGAGTTTTCTGCTGGGTCTGGGCAACACGCTGCAGACCGCCGTCTGCGCACTGGTGCTGGCCTTCATCATCGGCGCTGCGCTGGGCCTGATGTCCACCAGCGGCAGTAAGCTGCTGCGCATCATCGCCCGCATTTATGTCGAGTTCGTCCAGAACACCCCGCTGCTGCTGCAGCTGTGCTTCCTGTATTATGCGCTGGCATTTGCAGGCGTGAGCCTCGGCGTCATCCGCACCGGCATCATTGCACTGGGCGTTTACACCGGCGCTTACATGGGCGAGGTCGTCCGCGCCGCCATCGAGTCTGTGCCGAAGGGCCAGTTCGAGGCCGCACAGGCGCAGGGCTTCAACTATCTGCAGCGGATGGGCTATATCATCCTGCCCCAGAGCATCCCCGTGATGCTCCCTCCGATGGTCAACCAGGTGGTCAACCTCTTCAAGAACACCTCCTGCCTCTACATCGTGGGCGGCGCTGACCTCATCAGCGTGACCTACAGCTTCGTCACCGGTGCTTCCACCGGCGGCGCATACGCCCCCGCTTATATCGTCTGCGGCCTCATCTTCTTCGTGGTCTGCTTCCCGCTGTCCACGCTGGCAGCCCGCTGGGAAGCTTCCCTCAAGGAGCGCAAGGGCCGCGTGAACACGAGTCTCAAGACCGCTGCCAAGAAAGTAGAGCTGAAGGAGGCTGCCTGATATGAAGACGCTTGCTGCAAGCCTTTCCATCCTGACAAGAGAAGGCGTCATGCTCTACCTGCTGCGCGGCGTGGCCTTCACCTGCATCATCTCGGTGCTGGGTGTCATCATGGGCCTCATCGTGGGCTCTCTGCTGGCGCTGGCCCGCACCTACTGTAAAAAGGGTCCGGCCCGCATCCTCGGCTGGTTTGCTACCGCCTACATCGAGCTGTTCCGCAACACGCCCTACCTGCTCTGGATCTTCATCTGCGTGGTGTTCTGCCCCTGCCCGGGCTTCTTCGCCCGCAAGATGTTCGGCCTGACCAGCGTGGAGATGAAGCTTCTGTTCAAGGCCGCTCTGGCCCTCATCCTCTTCAACTCCTCCGTCATCGCCGAAATCGTCCGCGGCGGCCTGAACGGCGTGTCCAAGGGCCAGTTCGAGGCCGGCTATGCACAGGGCTTCAACACCGCTGAGGTGCTGCTCTACATCGTCCTGCCGCAGGCCTACCGCAACATCGTGCCGACCCTGCTCAGCCAGGTCATCACCACCATCAAGGACTCCTCCTATCTGGCAAACGTGGCCACCATCGAGCTGATGGCCCGCATCCGCCAGCTGCTGAGCGCCGCCGGTACTTACAACGGTCTCGGCACGGTGAACGTCTCCGACGTCATGGTGCTGTTCGGCACGGCCTGTGTCATCTACTTCATCATCAACTTCACCCTGAGCTGTGTGGTGCGCGCAATGCAGAACCGCCGCAAGAAGGCTCTGGTCTTTGCCCCGGCAAAGGCCGCATAAACTAAGACCTATTCCAATTTCCCAATTCCCAATTATTCTCCTGTCATTGTTCTGTCAATGCCAAAAGCGCCCGGCGGGTATCCGCCGGGCGCTTTTGGTGTATAGAGATAAAAATAGAAGCTTTCCAATATGCCAAAGCCTCTCCCTTTGGGGGCAACGGCGACGACCGCCGCCAGCGGCGGAAACAGGGAGGAGCTGTTGGGGCCGCGGCCAGCAGGATGCGAGGCCCGCACCAAGGGCCGAAGCAGACGCTGGGAGCCGCAACCCGGGCAGTGGCACGCCGCAGGCGTGACGGAGAGGTTATTATGATGCAGCTTTCTCTGCCGCCTCCACCACATGGCTCACGAGCACGGAAGTCGTCACGGTGCCGACGCCGCCGGGGACGGGGGTGATGGCCTCCACCACCGGCTCTGCCTCGCCAAAGCGGACGTCACCGCAGAGTCTGCCTTCCTCGTTGACATGGATGCCCACATCCACGACGACCTGACCGGCCCGCAGATGCTCTGCGCCGATAAAGCCCATCTTGCCCATAGCCACCACCACAACATCGGCCTCACGGCAGACATCGGGCAGGCTCTGGGTGCGGGAGTTGCAGAGGGTGACGGTGGCGTTTTCCCGGTCCAGCATCATGGCTGCGGGCTTGCCCACCACGAGGCTGCGGCCCACGACGACGGCCCGCTTGCCGGAGAGGGGGATGTTGTAGAATTTCAGGATCTCAAGACAGGCCTGCGCCGTGCAGGGCGGGTAGCCGACGGCAGTGTTGGTGAAGACGCCGGCCAGCGAGCCGTCGGTGATGCCGTCAATGTCCTTTTCGGGCGAGAGTGCGGCGCGGATGGTCCTGTCATCAAACTGTTTGGGCAGGGGGCGGAAGAGCAGACAGCCGTGGATGGCGGCGTCTGCGTTGATGCCGGCAATGACGCGCAGCAGCTCTTCCTGCGAAGCGTCGGCGGGCAGAAGGAACTGCTTCACCTCGACGCCCACTTTCGCACAGCGGGCCATGACGCCTTTCTCGTAGGAGAGGTCATCGGGGCGTTCGCCCACCCGCACGACGGCCAGCGTGGGGACAACGCCCTTTTCCCGCAGTGCGGCGCAGCGGGCGGCATTTGCTTCGTTCATGGCGGCCACGACGGGCGCACCCTTCAAAATGGTAGACATATACGTTCCCTTTCTCTGCATCAGGCCCGTAGGCGGCTTGCCACGGACTGGTAGACTTCGTCGGCCAGCGGCAGATATTCTGCCAGCATCCGGGCCGCTTTTTCGTCCAGCGCGGCGGCATGGGCGCGGTCGGTCATGAGCTTTGTGTTGATGGCGACATTCAGCGCCGACGCCTGAAGTGCGGCCTTGCAGAACAGCGCCGCACAGCCTGCGTCTGAGAGAGCCAGCACACTGCCCTTTTCGGCGTAATCGGCCGCAAGGCGGATGCCCTCACAGCAGGCATCCATGATGTCCAGCGGCACGGCGCAGGCCCCGTCCAGCGCCTCGGCCAGCACAGCGGCCTTGCGGGCCTGCTGTTCGGGCGTCTCTCTGGGCAGGCCGTAGGCCGCCGCCAGAGGCGTGAATGCGTCGGCGTCCGCCTGCACGAGGGCTTCCAGCCGTTTGCGCAGGGTTTCCGCACGGGCATTCAGCGCCAGGATCTCTTCTTCCACAGCGGCGTATTTCTTTTTGCCGGTGGTGAGATTCCCCACCATATTGCCCAGCGCGACGCCTGCCGCGCCCACGAGGGCCGCTGCGCCGCCGCCGCCCGGGGCGGGGGCTTTGCTGGCAAGCTGGCTCAGAAAGTCCTCACAGCTCAGTTGTGTCAAATCCAAAGTAAAGTCCTCCCTCTGTCACGAATCCGTCCAGTTTTTCGTCATGGGCGTCCACTGCCGCCGCGTCTACCCGCTGGGCCTCAAAGGCCACGCCCAGCTTCACAGCCCGGGTGCAGCGGGGGAGATAGCGGTCGTAATAGCCTTTCCCCATCCCCACCCGGCGGCAGACTGCATCAAAAGCCGTGCAGGGGACCAGCACGAGGTCGAGCTTGTCCGGTGGCAAAACTGCAGACCGGCTCAGAATGGGCGTGCGGATGCCGTAGGCACCCACTTCCCAGCCGTCCGGCCCCGGCACGGCGGCTGTCAGCGAAAAGCCCTCGCCGCAGACGGGGTATGCCGGCGTTTTGCCCTGCCGGGCCGCTTCCACAGCCAGCGCCGAGAGGTCGGCTTCGCCGCCGAAGGCCGCGTAGAGCAGGATGTTTTCTGCCTTTTTGAAGCAGTCCAGAGCCATGATGCGGGCGCAGAGAGCGGCGTTGGAACAGGTGCGCTCGGTGTCCGACAACGCCCGGCGGGCCGCAATGCCCGCTTTGCGCTGTGCGGCTTTTTGCTCCGTGATGGTCATGGCAAGGCGCTCCTTTCTGCACCCGGTGGGCAAATCTGCACAAAAACCGGGACGGATTTTTGTTATAATAATAAGCGCTGGGCGCAGAAAAAGCAAGGCTTTGGCAGGATGGGTGAAATATCTTCATCCAACCGAAAAGAAACGAATCAAACCGTATCGGTAGCTTTCCCCCTGTACCAGTAAAGCCCCCTGCCCCCCGGCGGGAGACGGAAAAAAATACTGCACCTTGCAGCCCCGGGCTGCCGCCCCAAAAGCGGCCCCGGGGCTGTATTTTTTTGCCTTCAGCCCCTCAAATCCTGTTATTTTGTGGAAAATGCACGGTTGGTGAGACTGTATTTTGTAAATGTGACGAAAGTGAGAAAAACCTATTGACAGACTGACAGGGGGGGGGGTATAATTGGCCCACAGGCCGACAGTCGAAAAATGCTAGCCTGCCTGTATAATTTATCTTTATTTATGGAGGCAAAAATCATGAAAATGGCAAAGAAACTTCTGGCCGTCGTCCTCGCTGGTGTTATGGCAGTGTCCATGCTGACCGGCTGTGCAAGCATCTCTTCTCGTCGGGTGGCTGACGAGCTGGAGGGTATGCTGAAGGCCGCTAACGACAAGGCTACCGTCAAGGCAGTCGATGATGATCTGGCAAACAAGGCAGTCAAGGTTGCTAAGCAGGACAATAAGGACGCTCTCAAGGAGGATGCCGCTCTGAAGGCTGCCGTCAAGAATGAGCTGACCAAGGATAACAAGCTCGGCGACTCCTATATCTGGATTGCCTACTTTGCGACCAAGGATGTGAATAAGACTGTTAAGGCTCAGAACATCGCTAAGGCGCTGATCGGCACGGACGGTAAAATCAACACCACTAAGGCTATCAACAGCACCGATGTCAAGGTCGGCGACAAGAGCGGCAATCAAATCGAGGCTGGCAACAAGTTCGAGCTGAGCATGAAGGCGTTCAAGGTTGGCGATACCGATTACGTCATGGTCGTTGTCACCTGCAAGGCTCAGGTCAAGGCTGCAGGTTGATCGCACCTGAGCTGACACAAGCCCAGCGATAAAACGATATTATCTATTCCTCGAAATAAAAATGGCACAAGGGCCCGGAGTGGAAACACCCCGGGCCCTTGTGTTTTTGCTGTCTTTCCACACTCTGACATCCTTTGCCTTTCGTATCTGGTAGGATGGAATGGAGGACAGGCCCCGAGGGCGCTGACTCTGAACGAGGAACAAAAAACTTCTCACCAGCGGAAAGGAAAGGATACTATGAGGAATCATCAGATGCAGATGCCCGCCCAGTATACATCCATCGGGGACGACGAAATGGTGCTGCTCTGCGGCGGCGAGACCACGGCATGGCAGACGTTTCAGGATATTGGCCGGGTGCTGAACTATGTGGCCCGTATCTTCTCGGCAGGCAGCTCCATCGTCAACAATGTGGTCACCATCGTCAATTATTTCAATAAGCTCGAAGACCTGCTCCCGGTCATCGGGGAAGTATGAATAAAAAGAGGCTGTTGCAGTGCAACAGCCTCTTTTCGTGTTATAGCTTAATAGTGCAGCTCGTCGGCGGTCAGTGCCTCGAGCAGGGGCAGCATGGCGGCAGCCTCAGCCTTTGCGGCGGGCAGATCCATGTCGCGGTAGTTGCCGCACTCCACCTCGCTTGCGCCGGGGACATCGCCCTCGAACGCAGCCATGAAGCGGAAGGACTCCACCGTCAGGCCCAGCGCCTCGGCGGGGGTCAGGCCCCGGGTCAGCAGGTAAAAGCCGGTGCGGCAGCCCATGGGGCCGACGTAGATGACGCCGTCCTTATACTGGCTGTTGCGGGCGTAGGTGGCGAAGAGGTGCTCCAGCGTGTGGGCTGCGCCGGTGGAGAGATAATCGCCGTGGTTCGGCTTCTTCATCCGGATGTCCCAGGTCAGAACATCGCCGTCCTGACGGCTCAGGTACATACCGCGGTCGAGCTTGGTGTGGTCTACACAGAAACTTGCAATGCGCTCCATGCTGTGCCTCCCGGGATCAGGCCTGCAGGCGCTGGACGCTGCCGTGTGCGCAGTCCACAGCGACCATCAGACCGTCGCGGATGTGGGCGGTAGCGCCGACGGCACCCACGATGGTGGGCTTGAGCAGGGCCTTGCCGGCGATGGCGGCGTGGCTGTTCAGGCCGGCTTCCTCGACCACCAGAGCGGCGGCGTCACGGACGTAGCTCAGCATCTCGTTGGAGGTGGAGGGAACGACCAGGACCATGCCGGGCTTGAACTTTGCGCGGATCTCCTCGATGGTGCGGCAGACGCAGGCCTTGCCGGTGGCGTTGGCCAGAGCAGCGCCCTCGGGGCCGACGCCGACGCCGGTAGCCAGGCAGTTGCCGATCATGTGGATCTTGATCATGTTGGTGGTGCCGGAGACGCCCACGGGGACGCCGGCGGTCACGACAGCCAGCTCACCGTCGTGCAGGTAGCCGTGCTCCTTTGCCAGAGCGGTGGACTTCTCGATGAGCTCATCGGTGCTGGTGGCGAGGTCCATCATGAGCGGGGTGATGCCCCAGGAGACGGACAGCTGGCGCTGGACCTGCTCGTCCATGACGCAGGCGATGATGGGCTGAGAGGGGCGGTACTTGCTCAGCAGGCGGGCAGTGTTGCCGGACTCGGACACGGTGACGATGGCAGAGGCGTTGACGTCCTTTGCGGTCAGGCAGGCAGCGTGTGCGGTAGCGTCGCTGACGCTGATCTGGCCGGTGGTATCGGTCAGGCGGTTGTCGCGGTAGTGGACCTCGTTCTCAGTGCGCTCTGCAATGGCGGACATGGTCTTGAGGGCCTCAACAGGGTATGCGCCCGCAGCGGTCTCGCCGGAGAGCATGATAGCGGAAGTGCCGTCGTAGATGGCGTTTGCCACGTCGGAGATCTCGGCGCGGGTGGGGCGGGGGTTGACGATCATGCTGTCCAGCATCTGGGTGGCAGTGACGATGGGCTTGCCGAAGGAGAAGGAGCGGTCGATGACGCTCTTCTGGATGCCGGGCAGCTCGGTGAAGTCGATCTCGACGCCCAGGTCGCCGCGGGCGACCATGACGGCGTCGGCAGCGGACAGGATGCTGTCGATGTTATTGACGCCCTCGCGGTTCTCGATCTTGGCGATGATGCGGATGTTGGAGTCGTACTCGTTCAGCAGGTTGCGGATGTCGTAGACGTCCTGTGCGGTGCGCACGAAGGAAGCAGCGATGAAGTCGAAGCCCTGCTGGACACCGAAGATGATGTCATCCCGGTCGCGCTGGCTCAGGTAGGGCATGGACAGGTGGACGCCGGGGACATTGACGCCCTTCTTGGTCTTGATCTTGCCGCTGTTGAGCACTTCGCAGACGATGTCGGTGTCCGTGACGCTCTTGATGGCCAGCTTGATGAGGCCGTCGTCCAGCATGATGGTGCCGCCCTCGTGGACGTCCTGGGGCAGGTCCTTGTAGGTGATGGAGCAGATCTCCTTGGTGCCCTCCACCTCGCGGGTGGTCAGGGTGAAGGTCTGGCCGGCTTCCAGCATCTCAACGCCGTTCTTGAACTCCTTCAGGCGGATCTCGGGGCCTTTGGTGTCCAGCAGGGCAGCAACGGGCTTGTTCAGCTCAGCGCGGACAGCCTTCAGCATGTCCAGACGGCCCTTGTGCTCCTCATAGGAGCCGTGGGAAAAGTTGAAGCGGGCCACGTTCATGCCGTTGGCGACCAGCTCGCGCAGGACGCCGTCCTTATCGGTAGAAGGGCCAAGGGTGCAGATGATCTTCGTTTTTCTCATAAATATACCTCTAACAGTCTCTTTTTTCCTCTATGATGGGCGCACAGGTGCCAGATATGCCCTGCGGCCGCTGGCCGGACATCGGCCCGGTCAGGGGTGTTTGAAAACCTTACCATTCTATATTATAACCGCTTGTGTACAAGAGAGCAAGAAAAAATTCGGCAAAGAAAACCTTAAATTTTCGTGATAGATGCCGGAGCGATAAAACGCTTGCGAAAAGTGCGTCCATCGCCTATAATAGGGCTAAGCAAAAGTCTCACTTCTGCCCCGAAGGGACGCAGGTGAGCGCAAAATGATAGAAACGGAGTGAAAGCGTAATGGAAAAGCGCGTTTTTCTGATCGTTCTGGACAGCTTCGGCATCGGCGCAGAGCCGGATGCCGCCGCCTTTGGCGATGAGGGGACCAACACCCTCGGCGCCATCGCCAACCACCCCAACTTCAACTGCCCCAACCTGAAAAAACTCGGACTGTTCAACATCGACGGTGTGACCGCCGGTGAAAAGGATGCCGCCCCCATCGGCTCCTTTGCCCGCCTGCAGGAGCAGAGCATGGGCAAGGATACCACCATCGGCCACTGGGAGATCGCAGGTGTCGTCAGCCCCAAGCCGCTGCCCACCTTCCCGGATGGCTTCCCGGACAGCCTCATCCACGAGTTCGAGGAGAAGACCGGCCACAAAGTCCTCTGCAACAAGCCCTACTCCGGCACGCAGGTGCTGAAGGACTACGGCGAGCAGGCCATGAAGGAGGATGCCCTCATCGTCTACACCAGCGCCGACAGCGTGTTTCAGGTCGCCGCCAACGAGGAGCTTGTGCCGGTGCATGAGCTGTACCGCTATTGCGAGATCGCCCGCGAGATGCTGAAGGGCGAGTACGGCGTGGGCCGCGTCATCGCCCGCCCCTTCCTCGGCCATACCGCTGATACCTTCTACCGCACCACCAACCGCCACGACCTGAGCCTCAAGCCGCCCCGCAAGACCATGCTTGATCTGCTCAAGGACGCGGGCAGGGACGTCATCGCCGTGGGCAAAATTTTCGACATCTTCGACGGCGAGGGCGTGACGGAAAAGATCAAGACCACCGGCAACACCAACGGCATCGCCTTCACCAAGGCTTTGCAGACCCGCGACTTTGAGGGTCTGGCCTTCGTGAACCTCGTCGATTTCGATATGCTCTACGGCCACCGTCGCGACGTGGCAGGCTACGCCGCCGCCGCCACCGAGTTCGACAAGTTCGTGGCCGACTTCATCCCCGGGATGCGGGAGGGCGACATCCTGATGGTCACGGCCGACCACGGCTGCGACCCCTCCTACACCAAGACCACCGACCACACCCGCGAGTATGTGCCGTATCTCATCTGCGGCAAGGGCGTCAAACCGGGCGTTGACCTCGGCACGAAGCTCTGCTTCGGCACCATCGCACACACCATCTGCGACTATCTGGGCGTGGATGCCTCCACGCTGGACGGCCAGAGCGTGCTGGGCGACATTTTAGCTTAAACAGGCAAAAGAAAAAGGACTGCTCACGCAGTCCTTTTTCTTTTGCAATTCTATTTACGCTGCATCATTTTCAGCGCTGGAAGCGTCGCCGCTGCCGGAGCCGAACAGGGCGTCCAGCACGGTGGAAGCGGCCTGATGCAGGGAGGAAGCCGCCTGCTCCACCTGCTCCTGGGTCGGCATGGAGAAGGACGGCGACTCGGTGGAGCCTGCCGGGGCTTCTTCGCTGCTGTCGGCGGGGGCCTCGGTGGAAGCGCTGGGCTCACCGGAGGCGTCGCCCTCGGCGGGCTGGCTGTCAGCGGGGGCCTCTTCCGCCGGGGCTTCGCTCTCGGCGGGCTCTTCTGCGATCACGCTGTCGGGAGATTCCTCCGGGATGGATGCACCGGCGTTGGGGTCGGCGGTCGGCGTGAAGACATCAGTCTTCTCGGGGGTCTGGCTGGTGCTGGTGAGCTTGTCCTCGCCGCCCAGAACCGCGGCGACAAGGGCCTTGGCTTCGTTGACCGAGTTCTCATCCGGCTTCATGACGTAGAGGCTCTGGCCCTTGGCGGAGTAGCACTTGCTGCTCTTCGCGCCCGAGCCGGTGACGGTGTAGCTCTGGATGTCCCAGTTGGCAAGGTCGCCCAGCTGCATCCGGACCAGCGCAGAGATCTGTTCCTGCGAGAGGCTGGTGACGAAGCAGTCGGCGGCGGCGTCCATCAGCTTGGAGAAGCCCATGAGCAGGGCGGGGGACTTGAGCTTGTTGGCCACCGCGTCGATGACTTTCATCTGGTTGATGCCGCGCTGGATGTCGCCGGTCTTGAAGGCGTGGCGCTCACGGGCAAAAGCCAGAGCGGACTTGCCGTCCAGATGGTTCCAGCCCTCGGCGAAGGTGGTGGGGTCGTAGTAGCCGGGGCTGCCCACCGAGGTGAAGGCCTGGTCGGAGTAGACGTCCACGCCGCCGATGGCGTCGATGATGTTGATGAAGCCCGCAAAGTTGATGCGGAGGTAGTGCTCCACATCCACGCCGTAGAGGTTGCCCAGCGTGGCCATGCTGGTCTCGACGCCGTAGAGGCCGGCGTGGGTCAGCTTGTCCTTGCTGTCGGTGCCTGCGAGGTCAACATAGTAGTCGCGGGGGGTGTTGATGAGGGCCGCCTGCTTGGTGGTGGGGTTGACCACGGCGAGGATGTTCACGTCGCTGCGGGCCTTTTCGGTCAGCTCGCCGCGGTTGTCCACACCGCTGAGGTAGACGACGAAGGGCTCTTTCGTGATCTTATTCGCCTCTGCGCCGGTGAGCAGGCCGGAAGTCATGCTGTCCAGTGCGGTCAGACCCTGCTGCGCCCAGACACAGCCCACGGCCAGCGCGGCGCAGAGCAGGACGGACAGCACCCGGGCCACGACGGCACCGCTGCGGGAGGCGAGGCACTTGCGCACCAGCAGCCAGAGCAGCACCAGAAGCGCGGTGATGATAACGAGGTAGAGCACCGGCAGCATCTGGGTGCGCCAGAGCTGCACCAGCGCGGCAAGGCTCAGGATGGCCTGCAGTACCAGCAAGACCATTCCTCCTTTCGGAAGTTTGTCGTCAGCGGGAGCGGGCTCGCTGGGGTGCAGCGGCTCCCACTGTCTGCGGGGCGGCTCAGACGGAGGCGTCGGTGCCGGTTTCGGCGGCGCTTTGGGGCGGGGAGGCTCCGGCGAGAAGAAATCGGCGCTGTCTACCTCCACTTCGTCGGGTTCGCTGCGCTTGATGCCCCGGTGGATGTGCCGGGGGCCTTCGTCGTTATTCTGGGGATGGATATGCTCGTTTTCGTCAAACATAGGCGTTCACTCCTTTGGATGTGTATGCCGTCATGTGGTGGGGATGATGCTCAGCACAGCCCGGGCGGGCAGGCAGGTGGCCGTCTGGTCTTCCTCGCTGAGCCAGCCGAAGGACTCGCAGATGTGGTCAGGGCAGGGCGAGTCCACAAAGCGGGCCGCGCCGTCCTGGATCTTGATGTGGACGGTGAGATAGCCGGTGTCCACATCGTAATCGGCGTCTTTTTCGAGAGGAAAGGTGAGCTTGGTGTTGCTGTCGCCATAGATGAGCTCTGCGCAGAGCGGCGCACCGGTCTGGTTTGCTTTCCGCACCAGCAGCAGCACGGCGGCTGCGGCCAGAATGACGGCAGCAAAGACCAGATCCATCAGCAGTTTTTTGTGTTGTTTCATAGAAAATTATCCTTTGAGCGGGATCTGCTCCAGCTCGGCCAGCCAGAGCGCAGCGGCTGCGTCGCTGGGCATCCGCCAGTCGCCCCGGGGCGAGAGGGTGACGCTGCCCACCTTGGGGCCGTCGGGCAGGCAGCTGCGTTTGAACTGCGGGGAGAAGAACCGCCAGTAGAAGTTGCGCAGCCACTTGTAAAGCACTTCGTCCGGGTACTCGGCCCGGCCTGCGAAGGCCGCTTTCGCCAGCCGGAATATCTTCGACGGGCCGAAGCCGAAGCGGAGAACATAGTAAAGGTAGAAGTCGTGCAGCTCATAGGGACCCACGAGGTCTTCCGTCTTCTGAGAGATCTCGCCGTCCTTGGCAGGCAGCAGCTCCGGGGAGACGGGGGTGTCGAGGATGTCCAGCAGCACCCGGCGCAGCTCGGCGGAGGCGGCAATGTCGGCCTCATACTGGACGAGGTGGCGCACCAGCGTCTTGGGGACACCGGCGTTGACGCCGTACATGCTCATGTGGTCGCCGTTGTAGGTGGCCCAGCCCAGCGCCAGCTCGGAGAGGTCGCCGGTGCCGACGACGAGGCCGCCGGTGCGATTGGCGGTGTCCATCAGCTCGAGGGTGCGCACACGAGCCTGTCCGTTCTCGAAGGTGACGTCCAGCACGCTCTCGTCCTGACCGATGTCCCTGAAGTGGCTGTGGACGGTGTTGGCGATGTCGATCTCGGTAAAGCTGACGGCCAGCTCGTCGCATAAGATCTCCGCATTGCTGCGGGTGCGGTGGGTGGTGCCGAAGCAGGGCATGGTCACGGCCAGCACATCGCTGGTGGGGCGGCCCAGCTGCTTCATGGCACGGACGGCCACCAGCAGAGCGAGGCAGCTGTCCAGACCGCCCGAGATGCCGATGACCGCCGTCTTGGCGTGGGCGTGCTCGAGGCGCTTGGCGAGGCCGTCGGCCTGCATTTTCAAGATCAGCTCACAGCGCTCGGCCCGGCGGCGCTCGTCGTGGGGGATGAAGGGCGTGGGGTCTACCCAGCGGGAGAGCTTGGTCTCGGTGAGGGCAAGGTCGAAATCGACGGTCAGATACCCCTCAGCGCTGGGCTCGAAGCTGGTGTTGCGCGCCCGCTCCGACTCCATCCGCTGGCAGTCCAGCTCCGTCTCAGCCCAGCCGCCCTCGAAGGGAGACGTCTCGGCGAGGAGGGTGCCGTTCTCGGCGATGAGGTCGTGGCCGGCGAAGACCATGTCCTGGGTGCTCTCGCCGTGGCCGGCAGAAGCGTACAGGTAGCCGCAGAGCAGGCGGGCGGACTGGTTCGACACCAGCGCCCGGCGGTACTCGGCCTTGCCGACCGTCTCATCGCTGGCCGAAAGGTTCGCAATGACAGTGGCACCGGCCAGCGCGTGGAAGGTGGAGGGGGGCAGAGCGCTCCACAGGTCTTCGCAGATCTCCACGCCCAGAACGAAGCTGGGCATCTGGCGGCAGCGGAAGAGCAGGGATGTACCGAAAGGTACCTCCTGCCCGCAGACTGTTACCGTCTCCACCTCAGTGCTGCCCGGGGTGAACTGGCGCTTTTCGTAGAACTCGCCGTAGTTGGGCAGGTAGGTCTTGGGGACAAGGCCCAGCAGACGCCCGCCGCAGAGGACGGCGGCGCAGTTGTACAGCTTGCCCCGCACCAGCAGCGGCAGGCCCACGAGGGCCACGACGTCCAGCTCCCGGCTGGCGTCCAGCACGGTCTGCAGAGCGTCCAGCGCGCCCTGCTGCAACGTGCGCTGCAAGAACAGATCGCCGCAGGTGTAGCCGGTGAGACAGAACTCGGGGAACACCGCCAGCCTGACACCGCGGGCCGCAGCGTCTTGTAACTGAGATACGATTTGGGAAGCGTTATAATTGCAGTCGGCCACCCGCAGCGAGGGCGAGAGGGCAGCTGCTTTCAAAAAACCATCTTTCATCGGAGGATTTCACATCCTGTCTGTTGAATTAAGGCCCCGGCGGAGGCATGCTCTGTGGGGTTTTGTTCAGTATACCACAAACCGGCCCAAACGAAAAGTGACAGTGTGGTTAAAGAAACGAAAAAACGCTGCCTGCACACCGCAGACAGCGCTGAAACAAAAGATGGAAAACGAGATAGACCGTAAGCCGGGTTCTGTATTAAACGACGATCTGTCTAGACCTGCCATTGCTGACAGGTTCGTGCCGCCTTCGGGACACGCGAGCAGCGCTGTACGTCCCATATAGGCGTTGCTTCCGGTAGGGTTTACAAAGCCGCATAGTCACCCATGCGCTGGTGAGCTCTTACCTCGCCCTTTCATCCTTACCGCATTGCTGCGGCGGTTTCCTTTCTGTTGCACTTTCCCTGAGGTCACCCTCGGCTGCCGTTAGCAGTTACCGTGCTCTGTGAGGCCCGGACTTTCCTCAGAGCGGTCAAAGCCGCCCCGCCGCCGTATGTTCCACTCGTTTTCCGCTCCTCATGATACCATAAAAAAACAAGATTTGCAAGAGAAAGAGAATTTTGCTATACTTATCTTATATGTTGCCCGCGCTGGAGGTGGGAAGATGAAGCTTTATTTCAAAGTCCCGCCCGAGGCGGACGGGATGCTGCTGCGCGGTTTTCTGCGCAGGTGCAGTGTCTCCACCGACCTGTCCCGGGCCGTGAAATTCCGGGGCAGCGGCTTTTTTGCCGACGGCGCCCCCATCCTGGCCAACCGCCGGGTGGAGGCCGGGCAGGTCATCTCCTTTGAACTGCCGCCGGAGGGGGAGAGCGTTGCGCCGCAGGACGACATCCCGGTGGATGTGGTCTACGAGGATGCTTTTGCCCTCGTGGTGGAAAAGCCGCCCCATCTCGCGGTGCATCCTACCCTGAATTACCCGCTGGATACGCTGGCGAACGGCTATGCCGCCTGGGCGCTGCGTCAGGGCAGAAGCCCCGTTTTCCGCCCGGTGAACCGCATCGACAAGGACACCAGCGGCCTCGTGCTGGCGGCTCAGAATGGCTACGCCGCCCCGCTGCTGGCTCAGCGGGTGGAGAAGCTCTACTACGCCGTTGCAGAAGGAGAACTTCCCCTCGGGCCGGGCGTCATCGACGCCCCCATCGGGCGGCAGGGGGAGAGCATCATCGGGCGGTGCGTCACCCCCGACGGCAAACCCAGCCGGACGGAATATACCATATTGAAAGCCGAAAACGGCCTGAGCCTTGCGGCCTGCGTCCCGGTGACGGGCCGGACCCACCAGATACGGGTACATTTTGCATCCATCGGCCACCCGCTGGCCGGAGATGACCTCTACGGCGGGAGCCGGGCGCGCATCGGGCGGCAGGCGCTCCACTGCGCAAAACAGACGTTCTGGGTGCCGCGCTGCGAGCGGATGCCGGACGGCATCCGCATCGAAGTGCCGGTGGACGAGACGACCCTGAGGCCGGTGACGGTGGAAAGCCCGCTGCCGGAGGATATGACAAAGCTTTTTGTCTAAATTTGTGTATTTCGTGAAAAGTAAGTGAAAGCTAAGCCCAAATTTTGTGTCAATGCTTGTTTCGGCGCCGGCAGGGTGTATAATAAATAGAGTTATTCTTGTCAAAAAAGCTGTCCTGATGCGGCAGCGTGTCGATAACAGAGAAAAGAGACAAATCAGAATCTCCTGAAGATACAGGAAGGAGCATCCTTTTTGCTGGAAGATAAAACAACTGAAACGCGGCAGGACGAGCCAGCCGGTGCGCCGCGGCACACCGGCTTCCGCGCAAAGCTGCGCTCGCTTTGGGCGCAGCTCCAGTGCGTCCATCTGCTGCGCCGCCACCGGCGGTATCGCCGCCGCAGACACCGGCTGGACAATGCCTCCCGGAAGCTGCGCTCGTCGAAGCTGGTATTGCGCGTTGGCGCAGTGCTCTACGCACTGGGCTTTGGCGCGGAGTATGCTGCCGTGCGGGTGGGACGTGCCGTCAAGTACGCCGCTCTCTGGGCTGCTGGAGGCATCCGCCGCTTTGCAAAGGCTCTGGCGGAGACGGCGTTCCCCGGCGCGGCACAGGTGGCCAAAGACCTGTTTGGCCCCATCGTGCTGTTTGCAAAGGGCATCGTGTCCCTTCTCATCCATGCCCACCGCATCCGCAGGGAGCAGGGCTTCGGTGCAGCATTTGAGGCCAGCGTCCACTACTTCAAAAACGGCGTCCGCCGCAACCTCAGTCTGCTGCCCCGCATGGCGATGTATGCCCTGCCCATCTGCGCACTGGCGCTGGGCGCAGCAGTGTTCCAATATGTCATCCACCAGCCTTATGCACTGGCCGTCCGGGTCAACGGCGAAACCGTGGGCTATGTGGCGAATGAGGACGTCTTCAACACGGCCCGTGAGGACGTGATGGAGCGTATCAGCTACGCCGGCACCGACAAGACCGAGTGGACCATCGAGCCGAGCTACACCCTCGCCATTGCCCACCACATGATGGACGAAAACGAGATGGCAAACGCCATCATCCAGAGCGCCGGCGACCAGATCAGCGAAGGCACGGCTCTTTATCTGGACGGCGAGTTGACGGCGGTGTGCAGCGACGGCAAAGCGCTGCGGGATTACCTCGCCGCCATGCTCGACCCCTACGAGGAAGAAGGGGACGACCCCAATGTGAGCGTGGGCTTCAACAAGCAGGTCACGCTGGAAGACGGCCTCTACTTCAAGGAAGGCTTGCAGGATTTTGAGACCGTCCGGCAGGAGCTGGTGGGCGTGAAACAGGCTCAGAAGGTCTACACCGTCAAGGCGGGCGACACCCTCTGGTCCATTGCACATAACAATGACCTGACCTTCCGTGAGCTGTGCGCCCTCAACCCGGCGTTCAAGGGTGAGCCGCTGAGCGAGACGTCCAGCATCCTTGAGGGCGACCACCTCGTCATCACCAAAGAAGAGGCTGGCCTTGAGGTGCGCATCACCCGCATCGAGACCCGTGAGGAAGAGATCGCATTCTCCACGGAGACGACAAGATCCAACGAATATACGAAGGGAACCACCAAGGTGCTCCAGGAGGGCGAGAACGGTCTGCGCCGTGTGACTCTCCAGAACGTCTACGACACCAACAATATCCTTGTGGACCAGAGCGTGCTTTCCACCGAGGTCGTCAAGGAGCCGGTGAACAAGAAGGTGGTCGAAGGCACCAAGAAGGTGACTTCCAGCACCAAGTACATCACCGGCAGCGGTCAGTTCATCTGGCCTGTGCCGAACTACCGCTACTGCTCGCGCTGGTACGGCGGACGCCACAGGGGCGTGGACATCTGCGCCCCGGCCGGTACGCCCATCTACGCCTCCGCAGGCGGTACCGTCACCAAGGCGGGCTACAACAAGGCCGGTGCAGGTACGGGCTATGGCTACTCGGTCATCATCAACCACGGCGGCGGATACAGCACCGTGTATGCGCACTGCCTGTCCCTGACCGTCAGTGCGGGCCAGACCGTCAAGCAGGGCCAGCTCATCGGCTATCTGGGCAGCACGGGCCGTTCCACCGGCAACCACTGCCACTTTGAGATACGTCTCAAGGGTTCGTACATTCCCCCGCAGAACGTATTCCCGGGGAAGAAATAATTT
This sequence comes from Faecalibacterium sp. Marseille-P9312, assembly GCF_902497445.1. Classification (NCBI taxonomy): domain Bacteria; kingdom Bacillati; phylum Bacillota; class Clostridia; order Eubacteriales; family Oscillospiraceae; genus Faecalibacterium; species Faecalibacterium sp. Marseille-P9312. The sequence continues at coordinate 158,922 of NZ_CABVEW010000005.1, read as the reverse complement.
TATAAAAAGGAGATAATTCTTATGGCTACTCCTCACATCAGCGCCGAAAAGGGCGATTTCGCAAAGACTGTCCTGATGCCGGGCGACCCCCTGCGCGCAAAGTTCATTGCTGACACCTTCCTGAAGGATGTCCGTCAGGTGACGGGCGTCCGCGGGATGCTGGGCTTTACCGGCACCTACGAGGGCCGTCCCATCAGCGTGATGGGCAGCGGCATGGGGATGCCTTCCATCGGCATCTACTCCTATGAGCTGTTCAAGTTCTACGATGTGGACAACATCATCCGCATCGGCTCTGCCGGCAGCTACACTGCCGACGCCAAGCTGTTCGACACCGTGCTGGCTACCGGTGCGGTCAGTGAGTCCAACTATGCCCGCGTCCAGAGCGGCAACGACCACGACATCACCTTCCCCAGCGAGGAGCTGAATGATAAGCTGCGCGCCTCCGCCAAGAAGCAGGGCATCAAGCTCATCGAGGGCAACATCCACTCCTCCGACGTTTTCTACCGTCAGCCTTCCGACGCAAAGCCCACCTACTGGGAGCTGCTGCGCGACGAGCGCGGCTGCCTCTGCGTGGAGATGGAGAGCTTTGCTCTGTTCGCCAACGCCGAGGCGCTGGGCAAGAACGCTGCCTGCCTGCTGACCATCTCCGACAGCTTCGTCTCCCCGGAGATCACCACCGCAGAGCAGCGCCAGAAGAGCTTCACCGATATGATGAAGGTCGCACTGGGCGCGGAGTACTAAGAGCTTTTTGGATCAAAGAGGGCCGCTGTGGTTGCAGCGGCCCTCTTTTTCGACGCAGAGACGGCGGCTTTGCTTGCACTCCTTAAAAGAATGATTTATACTTGGATCAACAAAAACAGCTTCGTCCCGCAGGACGAAGAACGCCATATCTGCAAATTGCAAAAAGGAGAACCGACTATGACAAAACTGACTCTGGAAGAAAAGCAGGAGCTCATCCGGATGGCCCTTGCGGCCAGGGAGAGGGCTTACGTGCCTTACAGCGACTTTATGGTGGGCGCTGCCCTGCGCGCCGAGGATGGCCGCATCTTCACCGGCTGCAATGTGGAGAACGCCGCCTTTACCCCCACCAGCTGCGCCGAGCGGACGGCCCTGTTCAAGGCTGTGGCCGAGGGCGTGACCAGGTTCACCGACATCGCCGTGGTGGGTGCGCGCCGGGGCGAAGTCAACAAGCAGATCACCTCGCCCTGCGGCGTCTGCCGTCAGGCGCTGTTCGAGTTCGGCGGCCCGGAGCTGAATGTCATCATGGCAAAAAGCCCGGACGATTTCATCGAGCGCAGCATGGACGAGCTGCTGCCCTTCGGCTTCGGCCCCTCCAACGTGGCGGGCAACAAGGCCGTGGAAGATTGAACACAGCTGCGCGAAAAATACCGGGTGGAGCGGATTTTCCGGGATAAGTATGGTTTTTATACAATTTTGATAAAATATTTGTAAATGTTTTGTAATCGGAAAAGGCTTGCATCTGTCCCTTCTTCCCGCTATACTTGAGCCAGTAAATGTGCAAGTGCGCACATTTCGTCAACAAAACGCGATTATATTAAAATAAAAGGAGAGTTTTCATTATGATGATTTCTCGTCGTAACTTCCTGGCAGTGGCTGGCGCCGCTGCTGCTGCCGCTGCTCTGACTGCCTGCGGCGGTTCTTCCTCTTCCACTGCTTCCTCTGCAGCTGCCTCCACCAGCGCAGCCGCTTCCACCGCTGAGGGCGGCGAGAAGATCGTGAAGGTCGCTCTGACCTGCGACACCGGCACCATCGACGATGAGAGCTTCAACCAGGCCTGCTGGACCGCTGTTTCCGGCTACATGGGCGATGACTGCCAGTACTACATCCCCGAGGCTGACGCTTCCGATGAGGACCGCGAGACCATGATCCGCCAGGCTGTCAACGATGGCGCTGACGTCATCGTCTGCGTCGGCTACCTGTACGGCGCTTCTCTGGCATGGGCTGCTGACCAGTACCCCGATGTCAAGTTCATCGCTATCGATGTCACCCAGGGCGACATCGGCACCGACGCCATCCCCGCAAACTGCTACTGCATCACCTTCAAGGAGGAGCAGGCAGGTTATCTGGCTGGCTACGCTGTCGTTAAGGACGGCAAGACCAAGCTGGGCTTCCTCGGCGGCATGGCTGTCCCCGCTGTCATCCGTTACGGCTACGGCTACGTGCAGGGCGCTGACGCTGCTGCTCAGGAGCTGGGCACCAACATCGACATTAACTACTTCTACGGCGGCCAGTTCTACGGCGATGCAAACATCACCTCCCGTATGGAGGGCTGGTACTCCAACGGCACCCAGGTCGTCTTCGCCTGCGGCGGCGGCATCTACACCTCCGCTGTTGAGGCTGCTCTGAAGAGCAACGGCTATGTCGTCGGCGTTGACGTTGACCAGAACTACATCGGTGTCAACGGCGTGGCAGACGGCTCCTTCGCTTACAACCCCTTCATCACCTCTGCAATGAAGGGCCTGACCGAGGCTGTCAACACCGCTCTGTCCGACATCGAGGCAGGCGATTGGAGCGACATCGCTGCTTCCAACGGCAACTTCGGTCTGGAGGACGGCGACTACGTCGGCCTGCCCACCGATGCTGACAGCTGGAACTTCGAGACCTTCACCACCGACGAGTACGAGGCACTGAAGGAGAAGATCAAGAGCGGCGAGATCGCTGTGGACAACAGCTCTGACGACAGCACCAAGCCCACCGTCAGCGAGTTCACCACCGTCAACTACATCCAGTAATCAGAAACTTCCCGGGCGGGACGCTTTGCAAAGGGCGTCCCGCCTTTTTTGTATGCTTTTTTCAAGACGATGAAGGAATGTTCGTCAAAATGCACAAAAGTGATACTTATGATATGGCAAAACACTAAATTTTCAAAAAGAAGTGTGCAAAACAGCAAAAATACGGTATAATGGGCATTACAATAGTATAAGTGTCGTTTGGACACGAAAGGAGAGTGAGCAGATTGGCAGAGGATTTTGTGATCGAGATGCTCCATATCACCAAGGAGTTCCCGGGCATCAAGGCAAACGACGACATTACCCTGCAGCTGCGCAAAGGTGAGGTCCATGCCCTGTTGGGCGAGAACGGCGCAGGCAAAAGCACCCTGATGAGCGTGCTGTTCGGTCTGTATCAGCCGGAGGAGGGTAAGATCCTCAAAAACGGCAAGGAGGTCGCCATCCGCAACCCCAACGATGCAAATGCACTGGGCATCGGTATGGTCCACCAGCACTTCAAGCTGGTGGAGTGCTTCAGCGTGCTGGACAACATCATTCTGGGCGTGGAGCCCAACAAGCTGGGCTTTTTGCAGAAGGCCGAGGCCCGCAAGAAGGTCGTGGCCCTGAGCGAGAAGTACGGCCTGCGTGTTGACCCCGATGCGCTCATCAGTGATATTTCGGTCGGTATGCAGCAGCGCGTGGAGATCTTGAAGATGCTCTACCGCGACAATGAGATCCTCATCTTCGACGAGCCTACCGCTGTGCTGACCCCGCAGGAGATCGACGAGCTGATGGAGATCATGCGCGGGTTCAAGAAGGAGGGCAAGTCCATCCTCTTTATTACCCACAAGCTCAACGAGATCATGGCGGTCGCCGACCGCTGCACCGTCCTGCGCAAGGGCAAGTATATGGGTACCGTGGACATCAAGGACACCACCAAGGAAGAGCTTTCCCGCATGATGGTCGGCCGTGACGTCCAGCTTCAGGTCGATAAAAAGCCCGCTCACCCGGGCGATGTCGTGCTGGACGTGGAGGGCGTCACCATCCACAACGACCAGCGCAAGAAGGACTCCGTCAAGGACGTCACCTTCCAGGTCCACGCAGGCGAGATCGTCTGTCTGGCGGGCATCGAGGGCAACGGCCAGACCGAGCTCGTCTATGGCCTCACCGGCCTCGAAAAACTGTCGGGCGGCAAGATCACGCTGGACGGCAAGGATATCACCCGCGAGAGCATCCGCCAGCGCTCGAAGGACGGCATGAGCCACATCCCCGAAGACCGCCACAAGCACGGTCTGGTGCTGGATTACAGCCTCGAGAACAACATGGTGCTCCAGCGCTACTGGCAGCCCGAGTTCCAGAAGGGCGGCTTCATCCAGTCCGATAAAGTCCGCGAGTACTCCGATAAGCTCATCGCTCAGTACGACGTCCGCAGCGGTCAGGGCAGCTCCACCATCGTGCGCAGCATGTCCGGCGGCAACCAGCAGAAGGCCATCATCGCCCGCGAGATCGACAAAGACCCCAAGCTGCTGGTGGCTGTTCAGCCCACCCGCGGCCTGGATGTCGGCGCAATCGAATACATCCACCGCCAGATCGTCGCCCAGCGCGACAAGGGCAAAGCTGTCCTGCTGGTCAGCCTCGAGCTGGATGAGGTCATGAACCTGTCCGACCGCATCCTCGTCATGTACGAGGGCGAGATCGTGGGCGAGTTCGACCCCAAGACCACCACTGTGCAGGAGCTGGGCCTCTACATGGCCGGCGCACGCAAGCAGGGAAAGGAGAGCAAATAAATGAACAAGAAAAAACTTTCCCACAGCAACCTCAACAGCTCCATCACCAGTGTGCTGGCCGCGCTGCTGTGCATCGTCATCGGCATGGCTGTGGGCTTCCTCGTGCTGCTGGCCATCAACCCGGCCCACGCATGGGGCGACGGCTTTGTCCGCATCATTAAGGGCGGCTTCCATGACGCCCCCTACGGCGTCGGCAAGGAGCTGGCCAACGCAGCACCCCTCATCATGACCGGTCTGTCCGTGGCCTTCGCCTTCAAGACCGGCCTGTTCAACATCGGTGCTGCCGGTCAGTACACGCTGGGCGCTTACGGCGCACTCTACTGTGCCATCATGCTCAAGATGCCCTGGTATGTCTGCCTGATCGTCGCCACCATCCTCGGCGGCATCTGGGGCGCTATCCCCGGCTTCTTCAAGGCTTACTTCAACATCAACGAGGTCATCACCTCTATCATGTTCAACTGGATCGGTTTGTATCTGGTCAATGAGCTTATCTACCAGAACGGCACCGGCCCCATGTACGACGTGCGCAACACCCGTACCCTGAACCTGAGCAAGAACGCTGAGTTCGCCCAGTCCATCATCCCGGACTTCGGCCTGAACAAGATGTTCCAGACCAACAGCACCACCATTGCGATCTTCCTCGCTGCGGCAGTCGCCATTCTGATCTGGGTCATCCTGAACAAGACCACCTTTGGCTATGAGCTGAAGGCCGTCGGCCTGAACAAGAGCGCCGCCCGCTACGCCGGCATCAACGAGAAGAAGAACATCATCCTCTCCATGGCCATTGCAGGCGCTCTGGCAGGCTTCGGCGCCGGCCTCTACTACCTGTCCAACGTCTCTCAGTGGAACCCGCTGAACTCCACCAGCCTGCCGGCCATGGGCTTCAACGGTATCTCTGTGGCCTTGCTGGCAAGCTCCAACCCCATCGGCACCATCTTCTCCGCGATCTTCATCTCCCACATCTCGGTCGGCGGCTCTTTCCTGTCCACCAAGTATTACCCCACCGAGATCTCCGACCTGATCAGCGGTATCATCATCTATCTGTGCGCATTCTCCATGCTGTTCCGTGGCAAGATCCACTCCATGCTGTTCAAGAATGCGGACAAGACCAACGTGAATGCAGAGCCTGCCCCTGCTAAGACCGAAACCAAGAAGGAGGGCAAGTGATATGCTGCTTCTCATCAAGTATACTCTGCTGTATGGCATCGTGCTGATGCTGGTCGCTCTGGGCGGTATGTTCAGTGAGCACTCCGGCATCATCAACATCGCACTGGAAGGCATCATGGTCATCGGCGGTGTGGCGGGTGTCCTCACCCTCACCATGCTGCCCGCGAGCCTGCCGGCTTTCGCCACCGTGATCATCGCTGTGCTGGTGGCTGCTATCGCCGGCATGGTCTACAGCCTGCTGCTGGCCTTCGCGTCCATCAATCTGAAAGCGGACCAGACCATCGGCGGCACGGCCCTGAACCTGCTGGCAACGGCGGTGGCTGTGGTCATCTCCAAGAACTTCAGCGACAGTGGCAGCGCCAAGCTGAACTACTCCAACAAGCCCTTCCTGTTCAGCATCGGCGGCCTGGAGCTGAGCATCTTTGTCCCGCTGGGCATCGCACTGCTCATCATCAGCTACATCGTGCTGTACAAGACCCGCTTCGGCCTGCGTCTGCGCGCCTGCGGCGAGCATCCTCAGGCTGCGGACTCTGTGGGCATCAACGTCTACAAGATGCGCTATGCCGGTGTCGTCATCTCGGGCGCTCTGGGTGCGATCGGCGGTCTGGCCTATATCGTGCCTCCCGTCCAGACCTGGAACTTCGAGGTCGGCGTGGCCGGTGCAGGCTTCCTTGCCATGGCCGTTATGATCTTCGGTCAGTGGAAGCCCTTCAACATCTGCGGCGCAGCCATGTTCTTTGCCGTGTTCAAGAGTCTGGCCAACATCGCCGACTCCACCTTCCTCGCACAGCTCCACTGGTCCAGCAACATCTACAACATGATGCCCTTCGTGGCATCCATGGTCATTCTGGCCTTTACCTCCAAGAACAGCATGGCCCCCAAGGCCGAGGGCATCCCCTACGACAAGGGTTCCCGCTGATTCGAGCGTATTTTCCGGGCGCAGCTGCTTATCCGGGCGGCTGCGCCCTTTTTGCTTCTTTTTCAACAGATTCCACAAAACAGCGCTTGCTTTTGCGGGAAAATTTGCTATACTTGAATTACAATGTCATACTATTGCCGGAGGCGAGGCAGCGCGGCCCGGGCCGTCGGCGGAGAATATTATTTAGGAGCGTGACCTTATGCGCATTTACGATTTGATCGCCAAGAAGCGGGACGGCGGCACCCACAGCCGCGAGGAGCTGGAAGCCATCGTCAACGGCTTCGTCAGCGGCGAGGTGGCCGATTACCAGATGGCGGCCTGGATGATGGCAGTTTATCTGCGCGGCATGACCGACGAGGAGACTGCTGAGCTGACCGATGTCATGGCCCACAGCGGCGTCATGGTGGACCTTTCGCCCATTCCGGGCATCAAGGTGGACAAGCACTCCACCGGCGGCGTGGGCGACAAGACCACGCTGGTCATCGCGCCCATCGTCGCGGCCTGCGGCGTCAAAATCGCCAAGATGAGCGGCCGCGGCCTCGGCCACACCGGCGGCACCATCGACAAGATGGAGAGCGTCCCCGGCACAAAGACCGCCCTCTCGCAGGAGGAGTTCTTTGCACAGGTGAATAAGATTGGCCTGTCGGTCATTGGCCAGAGCGAGGGCATCGCCGTGGCAGATAAGAAGATGTACGCCCTCCGCGATGTCACCGCGACTGTCAGCTGCATCCCCCTCATCGCGTCCAGCATCATGTCCAAGAAGCTGGCCTCCGGCTCGGACGCCATCCTGCTGGACGTCACCACCGGCACCGGTGCGTTCATGAAGACCGTGGATCAGAGCATCGAGCTGGCCAAGCTGATGGTCTCCATCGGCACCCATCATGGCCGCCGCGTCGCTGCGATGATCACCGACATGGACACCCCGCTGGGCCACAACATCGGCAACAGCCTTGAGGTCATGGAGAGCATGGACGTGCTCAAGGGCCGCGGCCCCGCCGACTTGACCGAGGTCTGCCTGCAGCTGGCTGCGAATATGCTGGTGCTGGCCGATCAGGGGTCCCCCGCCGAGTGCCGCGCCATGGCCGAAGCAGTCATCGCGGACGGCTCTGCCTATGCAAAGTGCAAGGAGATGTTTGCGGCTCAGGGCGGCGATACCCGCGTTCTGGATGACTACAGCCTCTTCGAGAAGCCCGCCGCCAGCTATGAGCTGCTGGCCGAAGAGGACGGCTACATCGTCGCCAACGACGCCGAGAAGATCGGCTCTGCCAGCGTTCTGCTGGGCGCAGGCCGTCAGAAGAAGGGCGACCCGCTGGACTTCGCCGCCGGCATCACCCTCCACAAGAAGCGCGGCGACTACGTCCACAAGGGCGAGAGCCTCGCCACCTTCTACGGCGCGGCGGATAAGTTCGACGCTGCCGCCGCCGAGTACCGCAGCGGCCTCGTCTACGGCTCCGAAAAGCCCGAGGAAGCCCCGCTGGTCTACGCCCTCGTCACCAAGGACGGCGTAGAGCGGTACTGAAATACCTGAATCGCTGAGAACGGCCCCGGGATCTGTGTGTTCCGGGGCCGTTTTTCCGCCCAAACTGCGCTTTGTGATGGATAAAGCCGGCAGAAGGGCTGATTTTGTAGATGTTTTGCCTGAGATGTGGTATAATCTATTCAATAGCGCCCAGACGGCGCAGGAGAAGAGAAAGGGTTATTCTATGAAGATCGTTTTGGTGGGCGGCGGCAAGGTCGGCACAGCGCTGGCGCGGCAGCTCAGTGAAGAGGGTCACAACGTGACCGTTATCGATACGAACAAGGCCCGTGTGGAGCATATCGGGGAGTCCTACGATGTGATGAGCATTTTCGGCAACGGCTCGTCCATCACCACCCTGTCCGAGGCGGGCGTGGAGGAAGCGGACGTGTTCATCGCAGTCACCGGCTCGGACGAGCTGAACCTGCTGTGCTGCATGTTCGCCAAAAAGGCGGGCCACTGCCACGCCATCGCCCGCGTGCGCAACCCGTCTTACAGCCATGAGCTGGACTTTATCAAGAAGCAGATCGGCATCTCGGCCATCATCAACCCCGAAATGGCAGCGGCCAAGGAAATCTCCCATCTGCTGCGCTTCCCGGGCGCAAGCAAGATCGATACCTTCGCGGGCGGACGCGTGCGGCTCATCAAGTTTGCGCTGACCGAGCGGCAGGGGCTGGACGGCGTGGCTATCCACGAGATCCCCACCCGCCTCAAGAGCGACATTCTGGTCTGCGCGGTGGAGCGTGACGGCGGGGTCATCATCCCCAACGGTAACTTTGTGCTGCAGAACGGCGATCAGGTCACCTTCCTCGCCACGCAGGAGAAGGCCCACGAGTTCTTCCAGCGTATCAATCTGCCGGTGCGGCCGGTGCGCAACGCCCTTATCGTGGGCGGCGGCGCCATCGCCTATTACCTGAGCCAGGAGCTGCTGGAAAATCACGTCCGCGTCCGCATCGTCGAGCGGGATCCGGCCCGCTGCAATGTTCTGGCCGAGTCCCTGCCTGAGGCACAGATACTGAACGAGGACGGCTCCAACCGCGACTTCCTGCTCTCGGAAGGTCTGGAATCCACCGAAGCCTTCGTGGCGCTGACCAACATCGACGAAGAAAACGTGCTGCTGACCCTGTTTGCGAAAAAGCACTCCAAGGGCAAGCTGGTCACGAAGATCAACCGCCTCGAGTTCGACGATATTCTGGCCGGGCTCGATCTGGGCAGTATCGTCTACCCCAAGTACATGACCTGCGACTACATCGTGCAGTACGTCCGCGCCCTGCAGAACGAGGCCGGCAACAACATCAAGACCCTTTACCGCATCCTCGACGACCGTGTGGAAGCGCTGGAATTCACGGTCCATGAGGAGAGCCGGGCCACCGGCGTGCCGCTGAGCCAGCTGCATCTGAAAAAGAATCTGCTGCTCTGCTGCATCACCCGCGGCGACCATATCCTCATCCCCCGCGGCGGCGACCAGATCCAGGTGGGCGACAACGTCATCGTCGTCACGCTGGAACACGGCCTGCATGACCTGCGGGACATCGTGGAAGAGTAACGGGGGACAGGACGTATGAATTATGCGATCGTCTTTCGTCTGCTGGGCTACATCCTGATGATAGAGGGCGCGCTGCTGCTGCTCCCGGCGGTGACGAGCCTCATCTACGCCGAGTGGGCCGTCATGGGCGTGTTCCTGCTGACGGCGGCCATCAGTGCGGCGCTGGGTTTTGCTCTGCAGGCCATCAAGCCCCGCAGCAAGGTGTTCTATATGCGGGAGGGCTTTGCGGCCACCGCCCTGAGCTGGATCACCATCAGTATCATGGGCGCAGTGCCGTTCGTCCTCACCGGCTGCATCCCGAATCCCGTGGACGCCATGTTTGAGACCGTTTCGGGCTTTACCACTACCGGTGCCAGCATCCTGCCCGGTGTGGAGGGCCTGCCCAACGGCATCCTGTTCTGGCGCAGCTTCACCCATTGGATCGGCGGCATGGGCGTTCTGGTGTTCCTGCTCTCCCTGCTGCCCCTGACCGGCGGCTCCCACGTCAACCTGATGAAGGCGGAAAGCCCCGGCCCGCAGGTGGACAAGCTGGTGCCGAAGGTGCAGTCTACGGCCAAGATCCTGTACGGCATCTATTTCGCGCTCACGGTGGTGGAGTTCTGCTTCCTGCTGGCGGGCGGAATGAATGTGTTCGACTCTCTGCTCACGGCCTTTGGCACGGCGGGTACTGGTGGCTTCGGCTTCAAGAACGACAGCTTTGCCAGCTTCTCGCCCTACATCCAGTGGGTCGTGACCATCTTTATGATCCTCTTCGGCGTCAACTTCAACGCGTATTTCCTGCTGCTGCTGCGCCGGTTCCGCCGCGCAGCGTCCAGCGAGGAAGTCCGCGCCTATTTTGCCATCATTCTGGCGGCGGTGGCCGTCATTACGGTGAACATCCGCAGCCTCTATGGCACCTTCGGCGAGGCGCTGCGCCATGCGGCCTTCCAGGTCGGCTCCATCATTACCACCACCGGCTTTTCCAGCTGTGATTTCGACCTCTGGCCCACGCTGGCAAAAGAGGTGCTGGTGCTGCTGATGTTCGTGGGCGCCTGTGCGGGCAGCACCGGCGGCGGCATCAAAGTCAGCCGCTTCCTCCTGCTGGGCAAGACGCTGGGCAAGGAGCTGAAGCAGGCCCTCCACCCGCAGGTGGTGGCCCCCGTCCGGATGGACGGCAAGCTGGTCAATCATGAGACCATCCGCACCACCAACGTCTTTCTGGCGGCCTACATCTTCATCTTTGCGGCGAGTTTCATGCTTGTCAGTCTGGACGGCTTTGACATGGTGACGAACTTCACCTCCATCGCCGCCACCCTGAACAACATCGGCCCCGGCCTCAATCAGGTGGGCCCCATGATGAACTTCGGGGCCTACTCCAACTTTGCAAAGCTGGTACTCATCTTCGATATGCTGGCCGGTCGTCTGGAAATTTTCCCGATGCTGGTGCTCTTCCTGCCCGATGCGTGGAGAAGATTCTAAAAGTTTTATAACGCAAAAAATCCCCCGGTCCAGCCGGGGGATTTTTGTCTGTATCAGAACGTCAGATCGACCTTTTCCTGCGCACGGTATTGCAGAGCCTCGAGCAGTGAATCCTCGTCGAGGAGGCGCTTGCCGGAGAGGTCGGCAATGGTGCGGGCCACCCGGAGGATGCGGTCGTGGGCGCGGGCCGAAAGGCCCAGCGTCTCGTAGGAGGCCCGCAGGAGCTGCTCAGCGGCGGGGGTCATCCGGCAGATGCGCCGCACCTGCCCGGCGGTGAGCTGGGCGTTGCAGCGCACATCCTCGTAGCCGGGAGCAGCGTACCGTTGGGCCTGGATGGCCCGGGCAGCAAGGACCTGTTTCCGCAGCTCGGCGCTGCTCTCGGAAGGGGCAGCGCCATGCAGTTCATCGAAGGCCACCGGGTCCATCTCGACGCAGAGGTCGATGCGGTCCAGCAGCGGGCCGGACACCCGGCTGCGGTACTGCCGCACCGCGCTGGGCGAACAGGTGCAGGCCCGGGTAGGGTGGCCGTAGTAGCCGCATTTGCAGGGGTTCATGGCGGCGACGAGCTGGAAGCGGCTGGGATAAGTGGCGCTTCCGGCGGCCCGGCTGACCGTGATGCAGCCGTCCTCGAGGGGCTGGCGCAGCACTTCGAGGCTCTCGCGGGAGAACTCGGGCAGTTCGTCGAGGAAGAGGACGCCGCAGTTGGCCAGACTGCACTCGCCGGGGCGGAACTGCGCCCCGCCGCCCGCCAGCGCAGCCGAACTGGCCGAGTGGTGGGGGCTGCGGAAAGGCCGTGCCGTCACGAGACCCCGGCCTGCGGGCATCTGCCCGGCGATGGAGTAAATTTTCGTCGTCTCCACAGCTTCTTCCCGGGTCAGGGGCGGCAGGATGCCGGGCAGGCGGCGGGCCAGCATGGATTTGCCGGTGCCGGGCGCACCGACGAGCAGGACGTTGTGTCCGCCCGCAGCCGCGATGACCATCGCCCGGCGGGCCAGCGGCTGGCCGCAGACGTCAGCGAAATCGGGAACGTGGTTCCACGCATCGGCAGGGTTGAAGGGGACAGGCATCGTAGGCAGGATGGGCTGGATGCCCCGCAGTGCATCTACGACCTGACGGGCCGTTGCGGCAGGATATACCTGCATTTCGCTGCCGCAGGCCTCAGCGGCTTCGGCAGCGTTCTCGGCAGGGACATAGAGCGCCCGCACACCGCCGGCAGCAGCTTCCAGCGCCATGGGCAGGACGCCGGACACCGGGCGGAGACTGCCGTCCAGTGCCAGCTCCCCCAGAAAGGCCGTGTCCTTCGGCGGCGGCTCCAGCTGCCCGGAAGCGGCCAGCACCGCCAGCAGCAGGGGCAGGTCATACACCGGGCCGGTCTTGCGGACGTCGGCGGGAGCGAGGTTGATGGTGATGCGGCGGTCAGGCCACTTGAAGCCCAGATTTTTCAGGGCTGCGTGGACGCGGTCGCCGCTCTCCCGGACGGCGGAGTCCGGCAGGCCGACGATGGAGAGGGCGGGCATCCCGCCCGAGATGTCGGCCTCGACTTCCACGGGAAAGCCGTTGAGGCCCTTGAGGCCGAAGCTCTTGAGGACTGCGTACATGGGCGCTCCTTTCTGCCCGATGGGGCGGCAGAAACCATCCATAAAAGGGGGTGACAAAATTTTTTGCGGTGCTTCGAAATTTATTCCGAGATAACAGACGAAAGGAATGAAATGGTTGACTAAGAACTGACTAAGAAATGGGAAAGACAGGGCGCAGATGCCCAAGTTCGACACAATTTTCTGTTTGAATCTATTATATTAGAGGGCATGTGAGATGTCAACGAAACGCGGGCGATCTGCGATTGGAGGAAGAATCTTATGGTTGCGAAAGAGTACTGCTGTTACACCAGGCCCTATTCCAGGATCGAAGGCTTTCAGCTTGCACACACGCTGTACTACAGCGCAAGCGTAGAGGAAGAGGGGGTTGTACTGGCAGTGCGGCGGCAGCAGGGAGAAGAGTGTGTCACGGAGCAGGTCATCTGCCCGGTGGGCGACTTCGGGCGGCTGATGTCCCTGATGCGGTATCTGTGCGAAAATGGAGTAGGGCTGGGCCACTGGCTGGATGTACTGGACGACGCAGGGCAGGTGTACTGGCCCTGCACGGCTGCAAATGGGCGGCAGGAGAGCGGAAAGCCTGCACGATTTGTGGCATTTGCTGGTTTTGAGGGGGCAAACTTGGTACATAATCCTGAATTGACACAAAGCGTATAAAAGCTTATATTATAAGTAGACTTGGATGAATTTGTCCATTATGGTCAAAAATTATAAAGGTAAGGTGTGCAATATGTATCAGGATGAGTATAAGCGCTGGCTGGCAGCGGATCTGGAGGACGCAGATCTGAAGCCGGAGCTGGCCAGGATCGAGGGAAACGACGACGAGATCAAGGACCGCTTTGCCGTTGCACTGAAATTCGGCACCGCCGGCCTGCGCGGCGTGCTGGGCGCTGGAACCAACCGCATGAACATCTACGTCGTGCGTCAGGCCACCCAGGGCCTGGCAAACTGGGTCAAGACCCAGGGCGGCAATCAGACCGTGGCCATCAGCTACGACAGCCGCCTGAAGAGCGACGTCTTTGCCAAGACTGCCGCCGGCGTTCTGGCCGCAAACGGCATCAAGGTGCGCATTTATGATGCGCTGATGCCTGTCCCGGCCCTGAGCTTTGCCACCCGTTACTATGAGTGCAATGCGGGCATCATGGTCACCGCTTCTCATAACCCCGCCAAGTACAACGGCTACAAGGCCTACGGCCCCGACGGCTGCCAGATGACCGATGACGCCGCAGCCATCGTCTACGACGAGATCCAGAAGACCGATGTCCTGACCGGCGCAAAGTACATCTCCTTTGCCGAAGGCGTCGAGCAGGGCCTCATCCGCTTTGTGGGCGACGACTGCAAGAATGCCCTCTACGCCGCCATCGAGGCACGTCAGGTGCGCCCGGGCCTGTGCAAGACCGCCGGCCTGAAGCTGGTCTACAGCCCGCTGAACGGTTCCGGTCTGGTGCCGGTCACCCACGTTCTGAACGATATGGGCGTCACCGACATCACCGTCGTGCCGGAGCAGGAGTACCCCAACGGCTACTTCACCACCTGCTCCTACCCCAACCCCGAGATCTTCGAGGCTCTGAAGCTGGGCCTCGACCTCGCCACCAAGACCGGCGCCGACCTGATGCTGGCCACCGACCCCGACGCCGACCGCGTGGGTATCGCCATGAAGTGTCCGGACGGCAGCTATGAGCTGGTCTCCGGCAACGAGATGGGCGCTCTGCTGCTGGATTACATCTGCGCTGGCCGCATCGAGAAGGGTACCATGCCCAAGGACCCCGTCGCCGTCAAGTCCATCGTCTCCACCCCGCTGGCCGATGCCATCGCCGCCCACTACGGCGTGGAGATGCGCAGCGTGCTGACCGGCTTCAAGTGGATCGGCGACCAGATCGCAAATCTGGAAGCTGCCGGTGAAGTGGACCGCTTCATCTTCGGCTTCGAGGAGAGCTACGGTTATCTGGCCGGCCCCTATGTCCGTGACAAGGATGCTGTCATCGGCTCCATGCTCATCTGCGAGATGGCCGCTTACTACCGCAGCATCGGTTCCTCCATCAAGGAGCGTCTGGAAGAGATCTACAAGGAATATGGCCGCTACCTGAACAAGGTGGACAGCTTCGAGTTCCCCGGCCTGACCGGCATGGAGAAGATGGCTTCCATCATGCAGAAGCTGCGTGACGAGCCCCTCACCGAGCTGGCCGGCCACAAGGTGGTCAAGGTCACCGACTACAAGAAGCCCGAAGAGACCGGCCTGCCCGCCGCAAACGTCCTCATCTACACTCTGGACAACGGCGCTACCGTGGTCGTCCGTCCCTCCGGCACTGAGCCGAAGATCAAGACCTACTTCACCACTCTGGGCAAAGACCTGGCCGAGGCTCAGGCTCAGAAGGATGCTCTGGCCGCTGCCATCGAGCCCATCCTCGCATAACGCAGAAATTTCATAAAAAATTTATGCCCCCGTACAGCGCCAAAAGTGCTGCACGGGGGCATTTTTGATGGGCGGGGGCAGTTGCAGTTTGTGGGTGGATACGCTATAATATTCAATGAATAATAATACGCTCTGTGCAGTGCGGCGCAGGGCAGGAATAAAATGGGGCAGGTGTAAGAAATTGGAACATCGTGTGACGGCAGTCCTGGTGGCGGCTGGTTCTTCCACCCGGATGGGATTTGATAAACTGAGCTTCGATCTGGGCGGTGAGACCGTCCTGGAGCGGAGCGTCCGGGCCTTTGACGAGTGTCCGGAGGTGGACGAGCTGGTGATCGTGACCGGCGCGTCTGGTGAGAATGCCCAGCGGGCTGCTGCCCGCTGCAAAAAGCCGGTGCGGCTGGTGAAGGGCGGCTCGACCCGCGCCGAGAGCGCCCGCAGCGGCGTGGCCGCTGCCCACGGCAGACTGGTGGCCGTCCACGACGCGGCCCGGCCCTTCGTGAGCCAGAGCGTTATCGCCGACACGATAGCGGCCGCTGCCCGCTGCGGTGCCGCCGCCCCGGCAGTGCCGGTGAAGGACACCATCAAGCAGGCGAAGGGCGGCGACGGCAAGACTGTGCCGGAAGGCTGCATGGTGGAGAACACCCCCGACCGCAGCACCCTTTATGCGGTGCAGACGCCCCAGTGCTTCGACCGGGCCGCCTATCTGGCGGCGCTGGATGAACTGGACGAGGCCAGCGCCCGCCTCGTCACCGACGACTGCAGCCTGTTTGAGCTGACGGGCCGTCCGGTGGAGCTGGTCCAGGGCGACTACGCAAACATCAAGATCACCACCCGGGAGGACCTGCCCCGGGCCGGGAACGGAGGAAAGAAAATGCGCATTGGTCATGGTTACGACGTCCACCGTCTGGTGGAGGGCCGCAAGCTCATCCTGGGCGGCGTGGAAGTGCCGTATGAGAAGGGCCTGCTGGGCCACTCGGACGCCGACGTGCTGGCCCACGCGGTCATGGACGCCGTGCTGGGCGCAGCGGCGCTGGGCGACATCGGCCAGCACTTCCCCGATACGGCGGAAGAGTACGCCGGGGCCGACAGTCTCATGCTGGCCCGCCGTGTGGCAGAAATCATGACCGGGCACGGCTGGCGCATCGAGAACATCGACGCCACCATCCTCTGCCAGCGCCCGAAGCTGGCCCCCCACATCCCGGCCATGCGGGCAAAGCTGGCCGAGGCTTTCGGGATGCCGGTGGACGCCGTGAGCGTCAAAGCCACCACCGAGGAGCATCTGGGCTTTACCGGCGAGGGGCTGGGCATCGCGGCCCATGCCGTCGCCCTCATCGAAGCAGTGTGAACGGGAGAATGTGACCCATGACTCTGAACTCTATCGTAGCAAACTTCCAGACCTTCAAGTTGGTAGACCTGCTGGACATCCTCATCATCGCGTTCCTCATCTACCAGCTGCTGGGCTTCGTCAACCGCACCCGCGCCGGCCAGCTGGCCAAGGGCGCGCTCATCGTGATGGCGGTCTATCTGGTGGCGAACATCCTGAATATGCGCACCGTCACCTGGCTGCTCAACTCGCTGCTGCAAGTCGGTCTGCTGACGCTGGTGGTGCTGTTCCAGCCCGAGATACGGCGTGCGCTGGAGCGGATGGGCCAGACCGACCAGTGGGCCTATCGCTTCTTCAATAAAAACCGCTACAACGACACCAGCCTCAAGGGCGCGTGGCGCAGCGCCATCATCGCCATCTGCGACGCGGCAGAGCGCTTTTCGGAGACCAAGACCGGCGCGCTCATCGTGCTGGAACGGAACACCAACCTTTCTGAGATCGTTCGCACCGGCACGCCCGTGAACAGTGCAGTCAACCTCGAGGTGCTGGGTACCATCTTCTACGAGGGTACCCCCCTCCACGACGGCGCAGCCATCATCGAGGATGGCCGCATCAAGGCCGCAGGCTGTGTGCTGCCCCTTTCCAACAACCTGGACCTGGGCAAGGACATGGGGACCCGCCACCGCGCCTGCCTCGGCATCGCCGAGAACTCCGACGCCATCGCCATCGTGGTCAGCGAGGAGACGGGCATCATCTCGATGGCGAAAAACGGTGTGCTCATGCGCCACTTTGACCGTCAGACCCTTTACACCCGGCTGGTGGATGAGATGATACCCAAGGAGACCGCCAGCGAGAAGAGCGCTGCCGAGGGCTGGAAGGCCCGGGGCAAGCGCCTGCTGAACTGGGTGAACAACAAGGAGGAGGATGAGCAGCAATGAGCACTGAGCAGAACAACGGCAAGCCTGCCGTACCCCCCAAGCGCAATCTGCTGAACGACCGCCGCATTCGGCTCCTGCTTTCTTTGCTGGGTGCAGTCATCGCGTGGATGGCTGTCACCATCGTCGTGCAGCCCGGCACCACCACCACCATCTATAATGTTCCGGTGGACTTTACCTATGATTCGGCTGCCTACACTTCCCGGGGCCTGAGCATCGTCAATGCGGAGGAAAAAACGGTCAACCTGAAGCTTTCCGGCGACGGCTACACCATCGGCAGCCTGTCGGCCAACGACTTTGTCGTCTACCCCGACTGGTCCAGCGTCCGCGACAGCGGCGAAAAGAGCCTGCGCCTTCAGGTGCGGAGCCAGAGCACCCTGCTCACCGGGGTGTCCGTCTCCATCGACGGCGACAACACCGTGGACGTGGTGTTCGATGTGGTGGAAGAAAAGACCCTGCCCATCCAGGTGACGACGAATTACCTGAAGATAGCAGACGGCTATATCCTCTACGGCACCGACATCTCGAAGGAGACGGTGACTCTCTCCGGACCCAGCACCGAGCTGAGCAAGGTGGAGACCTGCACCGCCGAGGTGACCTACAACGGCGAGCTGACCAGCCCCGTCACTCTGGACACCGGCCTGCGTTTTTACACCCGCAGCGGCGGAGAGGTGAAATTTGAGTATACTACTCTGGAAACGGACAGCGTCGAGGTCACGCTGCAGGTGTATAAGCTGGCCACCCTGCCGGTGGAAGTCAGCTTTATCAACGCGCCCCGCGACTTTGACCCCTCGGTGCTGGTCTACTCCCTGAGCAAGAAGACCCTCAATGTGGCCGGCCCGGAGTTCCAGATCGACCGTCTGTCCACCCTGTCGGTGGGTACCATCGACCTTTCCACCTTTGCACTGGATAAGGTGTACGAAATGCCCATCGAACTGCCCAGCGGCATCCGCCTGCTGGACAACATCTCCAGCATCACGGTGAGCTTCGACAGCTCCCGTCTGGAGACCAAGACCATGAACCTGCCCGCCAGCTGTGTGCAGGTCATCAACCTGCCCTCCACCTACACCCTGACCGTGGAGACGGAGCGGCTGATGAACGTCACCCTCTGCGGCCCGGCCGGTTCTCTGGAAGCACTGAATCCGGAACAGGTGGTCATTGAGATCGACGCCGACGACTTCTATGTCGCCATCGGCCAGCAGAACATCGCCTGCCGCCTCTATGTGCCGGCCAACGACAAAATTTTTGCGCTGGGCAGCTATGTGGTGCAGTGCAAGATAGAAAGTAACTGAGTATATGATCCTGATCCATGATATTCGCCTGCCCCTCTCCGCCGGGGAGCCGCAGGCCTACGAAAAAGCCCTCCGCCTCGCCCGCATCCCCCGGGGAAAGGTGAGCCATCTGGGCATCGCCCGGCTCTCGGTGGACGCCCGCCACGGCCAGCCCAAGCTGGTGTACACCGTGGCCGTGACCCTGAAAGAGGAGGGGGAAGAGGCCACCTGTGCGGGTGCTTCCCGCAGCGTCACCGTCCGGGGCAAGACCGATCTCTCGGTGCAGAACGGCACTCTGCCGCTGACGCACCGGCCTGTGGTCTGCGGCCTCGGCCCGGCGGGCCTCTTTGCGGCGCTGCTGCTGGCCCGTCAGGGCTATCGGCCCATCGTGCTGGAACGCGGCCCGGCGCTGGACGAGCGCGTCAAGGCCGTGGAGCATTTCTCCGCCACCGGTGAGCTGGACGAAAACGCCAACATCCAGTTCGGCGAGGGCGGCGCCGGCACCTTCTCGGACGGTAAGCTCACCACCCGCATCGGCGACGAGCTCTGCGGCTTCGTGACCGAAGTGTTCCTCGAGCACGGCGCGCCGAAGGAGATCGCCTGGCAGCAGAAGCCTCATGTCGGCACCGACCTGCTGCGGGGCGTCATCACTTCGATCCGAAAAGAGATCGAGTCGCTGGGCGGCGAGGTCCACTTCAACACAGCCCTCACCGGCTTCGAGCGGCGGGACGGCCGGCTCGTCGGCATCCGGACCACGGACGGTGCGTTCCCCTGTGAGGCGCTGGTGTTCGCGGTGGGCCACTCGGCCCGCGACACCTTCGGGATGCTGATGGACAGCGGTCTCGTGCTGGAGTGCAAGCCCTTCAGCGTCGGCTTCCGGGCAGAGCATCTCCAATCAGAAATCGAAAAGAGCCTCTACCACGAGGCGGCGGGCCATCCGGCCCTGCCGCGCGGCGAATATCAGCTTTC
This sequence comes from Faecalibacterium sp. Marseille-P9312, assembly GCF_902497445.1. Classification (NCBI taxonomy): domain Bacteria; kingdom Bacillati; phylum Bacillota; class Clostridia; order Eubacteriales; family Oscillospiraceae; genus Faecalibacterium; species Faecalibacterium sp. Marseille-P9312. The sequence goes on along the minus strand of NZ_CABVEW010000005.1, from coordinate 139,296 downwards.
GCAGCACGTTGAAAAACGGTGCGTTTATACGTTCTGTATGTGTCCGGGCGGCCAGGTGGTGGCTTCGGCCAGCGAAAAGGGCCGTGTCGTGACCAACGGCATGAGCTACCACGCCCGCAGCGGCAGGAATGCCAACGCGGCCGTGGTGGTCAGCGTGGGCGGCGAAGACTTCGGCAACGACCCCCGGAAGGCCATCGCCTTCCAGCGGGAGCTGGAAGCCCGGGCCTATGCGGCAGGCCGTCCCGGCGGGGAGTATGCCGCCCCGGCGGAGAACATCCAGAGCTTTTTGGAGGGCAGGGGCCGGCTGAACATTGGCCGCGTCCAGCCCACCTATGACCGGGGCGTCGTCGCTGCGGACCTCGGCGCACTGCTGCCGACCGAACTGGCCGACACCCTGCGGGCCGGTCTGCGGGCTTACGAGCGGAAAATTGCGGGTTACACCGCCCCCGAGGCCATTCTGACCGGCCTCGAGACCCGTACCAGCAGCCCGGTGCGGCTGAAACGGGAAGAAAATTTTGAATGCGCCCAGCTGGCAGGATTGTATCCCTGCGGCGAGGGTGCCGGATATGCGGGCGGCATCATGAGTGCCGCCGTCGATGGCCTGCGGGTGGCCCGCGCCATCATCAGCCGGTACAGCCCGGCAGAAGGGTGAGAAGTTGAATGACTGATCGTGAAGACGATTTTGACCGCACGGCGAAGGACGGCGAAGGCCGTAAGGTGCAGCAGGAGCTGGAACGCCAGCTCCGCGAGCTGGGCGACACCATGTCCGACTCCTTCCGCCACGGCTTTGAGGGCCGGGGCGAGGAGATCGGCGACCGTGTGTGGGATGTGGGCCGCGCCGCAGTGAACGCCGCCGGTTATGGCATCTCGGAGGCTGGCCGGGCCTTTCAGGCCGGAAAACAGGAGTACCAGAAGCGGGCCGAGGAGGCCAGAAGCAGCGCCAGCGCCAGCGGGATGACCGACTGGGCGCGCAATTTCTTTGCGAAGAAGCCGGAACCGACGGCCATCGAGAATATCCGCACCAGCGCGAAAAAGCGCCACGGCGCAGGCGTCGCCATGCTGGCGACCGGCATCACATTCGCCGTCCTCTTCGGCATCACGGCCATCGCCTGCTTCGGCACGGCGGGGGCGTTCACGTCCGGCGGCGTGATCGTCGAAACCGCGGATACGTTCCTCAGTGCCATCGGCGATCTCGCACTGGGTGCGATCGCGGTGACGGGGTGGTGCTCTGCCGCTGTGACCGCTGTGTTCGGCTGGCTGACCGCGGCGGGCGCGTCCCGTATGAAGGCCGCCAAGACCCTGGAGCTCTACGCCGATACCGCCGAGGGCTTCGACTGGCACAAGGGCCTGTCCCTCTCCATGCTGGCCGACCTGACGCATAAAAAGAAGACCAAGGCTCTCAAGATGCTGCGGAAATTCATCCACAAGGGCTGGCTCAGTGCCTGGCTGGACGAGAAAAACGACAAGCTCTACCTGACGGCGGAGGACTACCGCGCCGCACAGGAAAATCAGCCCCAGCCCGAACCGGAAAAAGCGCCGGAACAGGCCGGAGAAGTCCCCCTGAACCTCGAGACGACCCGCCGCTTTGCGCAGGTGCTCGAGAAGGAGCAGGAACTCATGGAGGATGAGCGGGCTGTGGAGGAGCTGCAGCATATGCAGAAGACCACCGAGTCCATCTGTGCCTGGCTGGAAGCCCACCCCGAGAGCCTGCCCAAGGCCCGCCGCTTTGCGGAATACTATATCCCCACCACCCTCAAGCTCCTGCACACCTACAACGACGTGCAGAGCCAGCAGGGCGAGAACGCGGAGGCCATCCGCCGGGATATTGCGGGCATCCTGCACACCCTGAATCAGGCTTATGATAACCTCTACGATAAGCTTTTGTCGGACGTGGCGCTGGACGTTTCCAGCGAGATCGCTGCGCTGCAGGGGATGCTGGCGAACGATGGTCTGGCCGGGGAGGGATTGCGATGACCTACCGGGCCTGGAACACCAAGACCGTTGACCGCGCCGCCCTGAAAGAGCTGACAGCGGCCATCGCCCAGCAGAACACCGAAGAGCTGGAATACCAGAACATGGACGAAGAGTGGAGCGAGGAAAAGTACCGCTCTGTCCTCGCGGCCCAGCAGAAAGAAGCCGGCCTGCTGGCCGGCATCCTCGCTGCCCGGGGCATCACCGACCCCGCCGAGGCGCTGACCCTTCTGGCGGGCGAAGAAGAGCTGAGCGACCCCATGCTCCTGACCGACATGGACAAAGCCTGTGAGCGCATCCTGCGGGCCATCGACGAGGGGGAGACGATCGTCGTCTTCGGCGACTACGACGTGGACGGTGTGACCGCCACGGCCCTGCTCTATCAGCACCTGAAAGGGATGGGCGCCGCCGTCAAGTGTATGCTGCCCAGCCGGGAGGGCGACGGCTACGGCCTCTCGAAGAACGCCATCCAGTCGATCTACGATAAGGGCTGCCGCCTCATCGTCACGGTGGACAACGGCATCTCTGCCGTAGAGGAAGCCGCATTCGCGGCCAGCCTCGGCATCGACCTCATCATCACAGACCACCATCTGCCCCACGACACCCTGCCCCAGGCAGTGGCCATCGTGGACCCCCGCCGTGCCGACGACCACAGCCCCTTCAAGGGCCTGTGCGGCGCGGGCGTGGCCTTCAAGCTCTGCGCCGCGCTGGATGGCTGCCCGCCGGAAGAGATGCTGGAATACTGCGGCGACCTCGCCGCTGTTGGCACCGTGGCCGACGTCATGCCCCTGACAGGGGAGAACCGCACCATCGTCAAAGCAGGTCTGCGCCAGCTGCAAAATACGGACAGACCCGGCTTCTGCGCCCTTTTGGAAGAAGTGGGCCTTGCAGGCAAGCCGGTGACGGCAGAGAACATCAGCTATGCCATCGCGCCCCGCATCAATGCGGCGGGCCGGATGGACAGCGCTGTCACCGCTTTGCAGCTGGTGCTCTGTGAGGACGAAGACCGGGCGGTCGAACTGGCTCATAAGCTGAGCGACATCAACATCCAGCGGCAGGAGACGGAGATGGAGATCGTCAAAGCCGCGCAGGAGCTGCTGGACGCTGAGCCGGAACGCCTCGAAGACCGGGTCATCCTGCTCTGGGGCAGAGACTGGCACCCCGGCGTCATCGGCATCGTGGCCTCCCGCCTTGTGGAAAAGACCGGACGCCCGGTCATCGTGGTGTCGGTAGATGAGCACGGCGAGGGCAAGGGCAGCGGCCGCAGCGTGCAGGGCTTCAACCTGCACGAGTGCATCGCCTCCTGCGCCGACATCCTGCTCCGCTTCGGCGGCCACGCCATGGCAGCGGGCCTCTCGGTGCGGGAAGAGGATCTGCAGACGCTCCGCCAGCGGCTCAACGACTGGGCGGCCCGGGAGTGTCCCGTGCTGCGCACCCCGCCGCTGGAGTGTGATCTGTCCGTCCACCTCGACCGCCTGACGGTGGAGAGCGTCCGCCGCCTCGACCAGCTGGCACCCTACGGTGCCGACAACCCCAGCCCGGTCTTCGTGCTGGAAAGGGCCGTCGTGGAGGGCGTCTACGCCGTCTCGGAGGGCAAGCACTGCCGCCTGCGTCTGCGGCAGGGCAGTTCCAGCATCTATGCCGTCTGGTTCGGGATGCACCCGGAACAGGTGCCTTACTCGACGGGCGACGTCGTGGACGCAGCCATCAGCCTTTCGGTCTACGATTCGCCCCGGGGCGCACAGCTGTCGGGCCGCATCATCGAGCTGCACCCGGCGGGCCTCGGCAACACAGCTGCAGAGCAGGCCGCGCTGGTGCAGGCGCTGCGCCGGGGTACGCCCCTGACACCGGAGCAGAAGGAGAGCATCGCCCCGGAGCGCAGCCATATCATCACCGTTTATCGGGAGCTGCAGGCGCGGCGCTGGCACGCCGAAGACCTGCAGCCCCTGTTTGCAAAACTCGGCGAGGAGAACACCGGCCGGACGCTGGTGGCCGTCTCCGCGCTGGAACAGGTCGGCCTCATCACAGCGGCTGACCGGGGCGGGGCAAAGTTCTGGGAACTCGTGCCTGCCACCGGCAAGAAGAACCTTGCCGATGCGCCCATCCTGAAATGTCTGGAGGAACGATAAAGATGCCTGAGGGAAAGAAACCTGTCGCCCCCTCGCCCGCAGCACCGGCTGCGGCGAAAGAGGACAGCTATTCTGCAAAGACCCATCTCCACCAGCCCGTGCCGGTGACGGAGATGGCTACCGTGGCCGCAACGGCCCTGCCGGCCAACGCCCCTGAGGGGACCCTTCCCTCGGAGGTGCGGCCCGAGATCGTGACCTGGGAGAAGCTGGTGGAGGCCATCAAAGCCAGCGGCAAAGCCTACAATATGGCCATGATAGAAAAGGCTTACGATCTGGCCAACGACGCCCACAAGGGGGTCTGCCGCCGCAGCGGTGAGCCCTATATCTGCCACCCGCTGGCCGTGGCCCGCCTCGTGCTGGACCTCGGCATGGACAGCGAGAGCATCGCCGCCGCCCTGCTCCACGACGTGGTGGAGGACACCCCCACCACGCTGACCGACCTGACCGCCGCTTTCGGCGAAGAGGTGGCTGCGCTGGTGGACGGCGTCACCAAGCTGACCAAGATCCAATTTTCCAATATCGAAGAGCTGCAGGCCGAGAACCTGCGCAAGATGCTGCTGGCCATGAGCCGTGACGTCCGCGTCATGATCATCAAGCTCTGTGACCGCCTGCACAATATGCGCACCGGCGACGCATGGCCGGAGCAGAAGCGCCGCGACAAGGCCCGGGAGACCATGGAGGTCTACGCCCCCATCGCCAACCGTCTGGGCATCCTGAACGTCAAGGAGGAGCTGGAAGACCGCAGCCTCCACTACCTCGACCCCGTGGGCTACGAGGAGATCAACAAGATGCTCAGCGAGCGCGCGGGCGACGAGTTCCTGGCCAGCGTGTCGGGCGTCATCAAGAGCCGCCTCGAGGAGAGCGGCATCGAGGGCGCGACCATCAAGCGGAGAGTCAAGAGCATCTACGGCATCTACCGCAAGACCATCATGCAGAACAAGTCCTTCGATGAAATTTACGACATCTACGCGGTGCGCATCATCCTGGACACCCTGGCTGAGTGCTACAGCACCCTGGGCCTCATCCACGATATGTACCACCCGCTGCCCAACCGCTTCAAGGACTATATCTCCACCCCCAAGCCCAACGGCTACCAGAGCCTCCACACCACCGTCATCGGCCACGAGGGCATCCCCTTTGAGGTGCAGATACGCACCCGCACCATGGACGAGCAGGCCGAGTACGGCGTTGCCGCCCACTGGAAGTATAAGGAGGGCCTCGAGGGCCACGATAAGCTGGACGAGCGGCTGGCCTGGGTCAGCCAGCTGCTGGAAAACCAGCGCGTCAGCGAGGATTCCGGCAACCTGCTCCACGATTTGAAGAGCGACCTGCTGCCGGAGGAGGTCTTTGCTTTCACCCCGAAGGGCGACGTCATCAACCTGCCTGCGGGCGCCAACTGCATCGACTTTGCCTACGCCATCCACTCTGCCGTCGGCAACCGGATGGTGGGCTGTAAGGTCAACAACCGCATCGTCCCCATCGACCATGTCGTGGCGACGGGCGAGATCATTGAAGTCATCCTCGGCCCGGCGGACAAAGGCCCCAGCCGCGACTGGCTCAAGATCGTGCGCACCAGCGAGGCCAAGAGCAAGATACGCAACTGGTTCAAGAAGATGCGCCGCGAAGAGAACATCCAGCAGGGCCGCGACGCGCTGGCCAAAGAGCTGCGCCGGGAGATGATCTTCATCCCCGACGACCAGCTGGACGAGTTCGTGGGCAGCTGCAGCCGTCGTCTGCGCCAGAACAACGCGGAGGAAATTTACGCTGCCATCGGCTACGGCGGCATGACCATCGCCAACTGCCTGCCCAAGCTCAAAGAGGAGTGGCAGAAGCTCAAGGCCGCCGAGGCTGCTGAGAACAAGTCGGTGGAGGATCTGCCGAAGGTCGATTTGAGCCGCGTCCACGCCACCGACGGCGTGGTGGTGGAGGGCTTCGACAACACCCCCATCAAGTTTGCAAAGTGCTGCTCGCCCCTGCCCGGCGACCCCATCGTGGGCTTCATCACCCGGGGCTTCGGTGTCTCCATCCACAAGCAGAGCTGCGCCAACGCGGTGTCCAGCATGAAAGACCCCTCCAACGCCCCCCGCTGGGTCAAGGCGTACTGGGCCGACAGCGTCAAGGACAGCTACAAGGCCGGTCTGGAGATCATCGCCCTCAACCGCAACGAGCTGCTGTCCGATGTGCTGGCCGCGCTGGCTGACATCCGCGTCCCCATCTACGCCATGAACGCCCGTCAGGTGGAGAACAACTGTGCCGTCATCAGCCTGACCATCGGCATCAACAATACAGAGCACCTCAACCGGGTCGTGGCCCGTCTGTCCAAAGTCAAGGATGTGCTCAAGGTAACAAGGAGCTAATATGCGTGCAGTCATTCAGGCCGTATCCTCGGCCAGCGTCCGGGTCAACGGCGGCGAGCCGCGCCCCATCGGTCCCGGCCTCGTCATCCTGCTGGGCGTCAAGGACACCGATACCCTCGACATCGTGCCGAAGCTGGCTGAAAAATGCGCGGGCCTGCGCATTTTCAAGGACGAAAACGACAAGCTGAACCTCAGCGCAAAGGACCTCGGGTACTCTGCACTGGTGGTGAGTCAGTTCACCCTCTACGGCGACACGAAGAAGGGCTTCCGTCCCAGCTTCATCAAGGCGGCAAGACCGCCGCTGGCTGTGGACGCCTACGAGCTGTTCCTCGCCGAGATGAACAAGCAGGGCCTCAAGGATGTCCAGCACGGCGAGTTCGGCGCGGATATGCAGGTGTCGCTGGTCAACGAAGGCCCCTGCACCATCGTCATCGACACCGACGAGTGGCATAAAGGAGAAAAATAAACCATGAAGGCATTTCATCTGGTCGGCCCTGCGCCGTTTTACACCAACAGCTTCCTGCTCATCTCGGACGCAGGCAACGCGGTGGTCATCGACCCCGCCGCCGAGGTGCAGGAGTACGATAAGATCTTAAAGGAGCACGGCGGCAAGCTGAGCCTCATCCTCTGCACCCACGGCCACTACGACCATGTGGGCAGTGCGGGGGTCCTGAGCCGCGAGTGGGGCGCAAAGCTCTACTGTGAGCCCGCCGACTGTCGGGGGACCCAGCTGCTGCCCCTCAAGGGTTCGGACAGCGGCTACGAAGAGGGCGAGGTCATCCCCCTCGACGAGCTGCGCTTCACTGTCTGGCACACCCCCGGTCACACTGAGGGCAGCGTGGTGCTGCTGTGCGAAAACTATCTCTTCGTGGGCGACACGGTCTTTCAGGGCAGCATCGGCCGCACCGACCTCGAGGGCGGCGACAGCCGGAAGATGGACGAGAGCCTGCGCAAGTTTGCGGCCCTGCCCGTCCCGGCCGAGGCGCAGGTGCTGCCCGGCCACGGCGATTTCTCCACCTTCGGGCAGGAGGCCGCCACCAACTTCTATATCAAAAATGCGCTGAGAAACGCATAAAAAGGCGGGATTTCACATGAATATCTATATCACGGGCCTCGGCTCGGGCTACGAGGTGGAGCACCTCGTCCGCCTGTTCTACCCAATGGCCCCGCTCACCCTCACCCCGCCCGAGGACGGCGCAGACTGCGTCTGGGCCGAGAAGCGGCCTGACAAGCTCTGGGCCATGGTGCGGCAGGGCGGCAAGAGCCAGACCGCCGAAGCACCTCTGCCCGTTCCCGTGGAAGAGGGCGGCGAGACGCCGGAATTTGCGCTGGCCAGCCTGACCTATGACCTGCTGCGCAGCTGGACGGGCATCCGCCCGCCCTGGGGCAAGATGACCGGCGTCCGCCCGGTGCGCCTCGTCCACGACAAGCGGGCCGCAGGCTGGACGGAAGAGGAGATCGACGATTTCTTCCTCAAGCGCTTCGACTGCTCGCCCGAAAAATACGGCATGGCCAAGGCCATCGCGGACTTGCAGGAGCCTATCCTGAAAGTGGGCGGTGCGCCCAAGACCTACAGCCTCTATATCGGCATCCCGTTCTGCCCCTCCCGGTGCAGCTATTGCAGCTTCGTCAGCTGCAACCTCGACCGTGACCGCAAGCTGGTGCAGCCCTATGTGGACTGCCTGTGCAAAGAGGTCGAGGCCATCCGGGACGAGGCCGACAAGGCCGGGCTGAGGCTCTGCAGCATCTACATCGGCGGCGGCACCCCCACCAGCCTCTCGGCAGCGCAGCTGCGCCAGCTCATGGGGACGGTGCGGGACTGCTTCGACCTTTCCACCATCGTGGAATACACGGTGGAAGCCGGACGCCCCGACTGCACCGACGCCGAAAAGCTGGCCGTCATCCGAGAATACGGCGCGACCCGCATCTCCATCAATCCGCAGACCTTTTCGGATGAAGTATTGGCGAACATTGGCCGCAAGCACTCGGCTCAGGACATCCTCGACTGCTATGCCGAGGCCCGGGCCGCAGGCCACGACGACATCAACATGGACCTCATCGCTGGCCTGCCCGGCGACACGGTGGAAGGGTTCGAGAAGAGCCTGCGTCAGGCCATCGCCCTCGACCCTGAGAACATCACCGTCCACACCCTGACCCTCAAGCGGGCCTCCCGCATCGTCATCGAGGACCAGAAGGAGAACGACTACGCCGACGTGGCCGCCATGCTGGAAAAGTGCCATCTGCTGGCCGAGGCGGGCTATCGGCCCTACTACCTCTATCGTCAGAAAAATACCCTCCAAAACCTGGAAAACGTGGGCTGGTGCAAGCCGGGCCACGAGGGGTATTATAATATCTATATCATGGAAGAAGTCCAGACCATCCTCTCGGCCGGCGCAGGCGGCAGCACCAAGCTGGTGGCCGACGGCGGCAAGCGGATGCAGCGCATCTTTAATTTCAAGTATCCGACAGAATACATCCAGCGTTTCGACGAAGTGCTGGAACGGAAAAAAGGAGTGGCGGTTTTTTATGATCACGATTTGGGTACCGAAACGTCTGGTTGAGATAGACCTGTACAACGTCGCCGCCCAGAGCCCGGCGGCGCTGGCGGAGATGAGCGAGAAGAGCTACCGCCAGCGGGTGGCCTATGCTGCCCAGAAGATCAGGGACTCCCGCGCCAAGATCGTCATGCTCACCGGCCCGTCGGCCAGCGGCAAGACGACTTCGGCTCATAAGGTGGCGGAGGCTCTGGAAGCCTCCGGCACCCCGGCCCATGTCATCAGTCTGGATAACTTCTTCAAGGGCGCTCAGTATTACCCCCGCCTGCCCGACGGTACGCTGGACTACGAGAACCCTGACACACTGGATATGTCCCTCATCCGCCAGTGCCTCAGCGATTTGAGCACCACCGGCAAGACCGTGCTGCCCATCTACGACTTCACCACCGAGTCCCGCTCCTCCGAGACGGAGACGCTGGACCTCAAGGGCGGCGTCTGCATCGTGGAGGGCATCCATGCCCTGAACCCTGAGCTGACGGGCCTCGTGAAGGGCGACGACGTCTACCGCATCTACGCCGGCCTGCGGGAGGAATACTGCATTGATGGCCGCCGTGTCATCAACACCCAGGACATCCGCCTCTGCCGCCGCACCCTGCGGGATGCCGCCGCCCGGGGCCGCAGCCCCGCCAAGACCCTCGCCATGTGGGACCGGGTCCTCGACGGCGAGACCCGGTATATCAAGGGCTTCAAGACTACGGCAGACTTTTTGCTGGACACTTCCTTCACCTACGAGCTGGGCCTCATCGCAAAGCTCCTGCGCCCGGTGAGCCAGCGCTTCACGCTGGAAGGCCACAACGCGGAGCTCTGGGACGAGACGGCCCGCCGCTTCGAGCATGTGGCTCCGGTGGAGCTGGAGCTTCTGCCCGCCGACAGTATGCTGCGCGAGTTCTACGCAGGCGAAATTTGAGAAGCCGTTTTCCTAAGCATTGCACACCGCCCGAAACGGTCTTTTTGCCCGCATACTGCGTTGCTTTCCCTTGCAATCCGTCAGGATTGCTGCGGAAAATCGCCTTGTCTGCGGGCAAAAATCCTCGCCGTTCGGCGCACCCTGCTTACGAAAACAGCTTCTAAACGACATCAGAACGCGGAACGTGTGCAAATTGCGAAAAAACTGTTTCCAAATCCGCACGATTCTGTAAAACTTGGGTGGGATTCGTTGCATTCCCCCCGGGAGTGCGCTATAATGAAAATAATCTCCGGCGGCACAGGGACAGCCTGAGCAGAAAACGCAGAGGAGTGCTGCCCACCCCGGGCATAGACAAGTGAGGTGTCTTTTATGGACTTCAATAAGATCAAGGAAATGGGCCTCGAGTATGCCGAGAAAGGCAGGAATGCCGCGCTGGATCTGGCCGAAAAGGGCCGCACCCAGGCAAAGATCGTGAACGCGCAGAGCAAGCTGTACAAGGCGCAGCGCCAGCTGGGCGCTCTGGTGTATAGTCTGGCCAAGGGCAACGAGGAGAACCAGCCCCTTGTGGACAAATACATCGAGATGATCGCCAACATCGAGCAGGAGCTCTCCGACCTGAAAGCCTCTCTCGAGCCGGATACCGTCATTGAGACGACTTTCGAGGATACGGAAGAGGCCGCCGCCGACGTGACGGCTGACGCAGCCGCAGAGCCCGCCGAGGCAAAGCCCGAGGACGACGAGGCCAAGACCTGCCCCCAGTGCGGCGCGCCCGTCTCGGACGACGCGCTGTTCTGCAACAAGTGCGGCGCACAGCTGTAAGCGAAAAAGCCCACGCAGGGCGGTGTCCCCCGGGGGATGCCGCCTTTTGTTGTGAATGAAATGAAAATTTTGACGCAAAAAGCCGGAAAATGCGCTTGTACCCTTGCATTTCGGCGGATTCTGCGGTACAATTTGAATCTGTTCGCAGATATTTTTGGAATGCGGAAAGGAGACGCCCCATGCAGGACTGGACGCCGCGGGAACACTATACGGCGGAAGACCTCGTGGAGATCATCCGCATCCTGAGAGACGGGGAGAACGGCTGTCCGTGGGACAAAGTCCAGACCCACGCTTCCATCCGGAAAAACTTTCTGGAAGAAACGTGCGAGGCGCTGGAAGCCATCGACGCCGACGACCCTGTCATGATGCAGGAAGAGCTGGGCGACGTCCTGATGCAGGTGGTGTTCCACACCGTCATCGAGGAGGAGCGGGGCCGTTTCGACATGGAAAAGGTCTGCCGCGAGGTGTGCGAGAAGCTGGTCTTCCGCCACCCGAACATCTTTGCTTCCTCTGCGGCGGAAAATGCTGGTATAAACAGCTGGGATGCGCTCAAAAATAAGGAAAAGGGCCGCACGACCCTGGCCGATGAGCTGGACACCGTCCCGGCCACCCTGCCCGCCCTAATGCGCGCCCAGAAGCTCCAGAAGCGGGCCGCGCGGTTCGGCTGCGGGCCGGAGGATGCCGCCGGTGCGGCCAGGACTCTGGACAACGCCAAGGCCGCGTGGGACGCACAGCAGACGGCAGAGAACGCCGGTGAGCTGCTGCTGGCCGCCGCCGATGCCATGCGTCTGGCCGGTGTGGATGCCGAAGAGGCTCTGACCTTCGCGGCAAAGCGCTTCACCCAGAGGCTGGAAGCGGACGAAACGTAAACGGGTACCAGACGGTCAGACCGTCTGCTCGAATAGAAAATGTTGAGAATATTGTGGAGGCTTTTATTATGACCAAGACCGATCTGATCGCACAGGTTGCGGCAAACACTGAGATGAGCAAGAAGAGCGCCGAGATGGCTGTCAACGCTGCATTCGAGGCACTGGGCAAGGCTATGGCCGAGGGTGAGAAGATCTCCATCTCCGGCTTCGGCACCTTCGAGGTTCGTGAGCGCGCTGAGCGTCAGGGCATCAACCCCCGCACCCGCGAGCCCATCACCATCGCTGCTTCCAAGAGCATCGTGTTCAAGCCGGGCAAGGCTCTGAAGGACACCCTGTAAGAGAAAACCCATCGCCGCCGGAACCTTTAGGCCCGGCGGCTTTTTTAATAGAGGAACAACCTCTCCGTCACGCCTACGGCGTGCCACCTCCCCTAATAGGGGAGCTGTCGAGCGACAGCGAGACTGAGAGGTTGATACAAGGAGTTTAGAAATGCGTTTAGACAAATATCTGAAAGTTTCGCGGCTCATCAAGCGCCGCACGGTGGCAAACGAGGTGGCCGACGCGGGCCGCATCCTCATCAACGGCAAGACCGCCAAGGCCAGCCAGGCCGTCAAGGCCGGCGACATCATCGAGGTCACCTTCGGCAACCGGCCCATCAAGGTGAAGGTCCTCTCCGACGTGGAGCCCCGCACCAAGGACGTGGCCCGCGAGATGTACGAGATCATCGAGCAGGACAACGTGCTGGCAGCCGCCCACGACGCCCCGAAGGCCGAGTAAATCCGGCATGACCCCGCCCCGCCCTGCATAAGATGGCAGAAAAGGGGAGGGGAATGGCATGAAACAACAGGACGCAAAGCCGGAGCAGGCTCTGCCTCATGACCTCATCCTGGAGGGGCGGAACAAGCTGACCGTCACCGGTGTGCGGCGGGTCATCCGCTGCGACGCCGAGGGGGCGGCGATGCTCACCTCGAAAGGGACGCTGGAACTCACCGGGGCCGAGCTGAGCGTCACCAGCCTCGACCTCGACAAGGGCGAAGTCAAGCTTACAGGCCGGGTGGACACGCTGGAATACACCGCAGAGCATACGCCGGGCGGCTTTCTGCGCCGTCTCGTCCGGTGATGGGCCCGGCGCTTTCGCCCGGGGCGGTGGCGCAGGAGATGGCGGCCTGCGCGGTGCTGGGCGGTGTGCTGGGCGCGGCGCGGGCCGTTCTGCCCACCCGGGGCAGGGCTGCGTTCCTGCCGGATATGCTTTTTGTGGGAGCCGTGCTGATGGCTTTGCAGAGCTATGCCGTCTCCCAGAGTCAGGCCGGGCAGCTGCGGGGCTATATGGCGCTGGCGGCGTTCTGCGCCGCCGGGGCGGTGCAGGCAGCGCTGCGGCCTCTGTTCGCCGCTGCCGAAGCCTTTGCGGGGAAACTGCTGCTGGGGCCGGTGCGGCTCGCCGCCCGGTGCATCGCCCCGTGGAAAGCCGCCCGCGCCGCCGCCAAAGTACGGCGGAACGAAAAAAGACTTGCAAAAAAACAGAAAAAGAGCTTGCCAACACCACGGCGTATGTTGTATAATTCAAACGTATCAAAGTGAGAGTACAGGCGCATCGGGCCTGCTGTCCGAAAACGGGAGGCACTGTGTTATGGCAAATCCGAGCCGGAAAAAGCGGAAGAGAAAGGCGTCCGTCGTGGGCGCTGTGCTGAAACTGCTCTTCCTTCTGCTTTTGCTGAGTATGCTGGCGGCGTACATCGCAAATCAGGTGGCGCTCAGCTCCAAGAAAGCGGAGCTGGACACCCTGCAGGAGCAGATCGACCAGCAGAAGACCCAAAACGAGGAGATGCAGCGCATCCTCAGCGGCGACTCGGACGACGTGACCGAGTGGGTCGCGCGGGACTCTTACAATTATGCGGCGGCCAACGAGCGCATCTTTGTGGATGTGACGGGCAACTGATGCCGCGCCCCGAGCGGCTTGCGGCCGGCGGGAAACACATTAGTCAACAAGGAGTATTGAGTTTTGGCGATTGAGGTAGGGAATATTTTTGAAGGCCGTGTCACCGGCGTAAAACCGTTTGGCGCATTCGTTGCGCTGCCGGAGGGCCGCGTGGGCATGGTCCACATTTCTGAGGTGTCCAACGAGTATGTGCAGGACATTGCAGCCGTGCTGCATGACGGCGACACCGTGAAGGTGCAGGTCATCAACGTGGCACCGGACGGCAAGATCGCGCTGTCCATCAAGCGGCTGCTGCCGCCGGAACCCCGCGCTCCGCGTGAAGGCCGCGGCCCCCGCCCCAACAACAACGGCCCGCGGGAAGGCGGCTTCCGCCGCAACGGTCAGGGCGGACGTCCCCAGGGCGGACGCGGCCCGGCACGGGACGCAGCGCCCCGCGTCTGGCAGCCCAAGGCCCCGGCCAAGAGCGACAACCTGAGCTTTGAGGACATGATGAGCCGCTTCAAGAGCCAGAGCGAAGAGAAGATGGCCGACCTCGACCACGAGACCAACAACCGCCGGGGCGGCGGCTACGCACCCCGGGGACGCCGCGGCAGCCGCTGAGCCGTCCGCACAAGACGAAGAAGCTTTGGGCCTGCCCCCAGCGGGGCGGGCCTGTTTTTTGGTGCGGCACGCCGCACCCGACAGGAAAGGAAACCAGAATGCCTGCAAAATTTGAACTCATCGCCCCCTGCTTTTTCGGGTGCGAGTCCACGGCCAACTTTGAGCTGCGCCGCATCGGCGCCGAGGACATCCGGGTCAGCGACGGCCGTCTGACCTTCAGGGGCGGCGCGGATATGATCGCCGCCGCCAACCTCAACCTCCGCACCGTGGAGCGCGTGATGCTGCTCCTGAACACCTACACAGCCACCACCTTCGACGAGCTGTTCGACGGCGTCTACTCCATCCACTGGGAAGAGCTGCTGCCCGCCGACGCGGCCTTCCCGGTCACCGGCTCTTCGCTGAACAGCCAGCTGTCCAGCGTGCCGGCCTGCCAGAGCATCATCAAGAAGGCCGTGGTCAAGCGCCTGATGCAGGGCCACCGCACCACCAGCCTGCCCGAGACCGGCGCGGAGTATAAGATCCGCTTCATGCTCCGCAAGAACGTCTGCGAGATCATGCTGGACACCACCGGCGACGGCCTGCACAAGCGCGGCTACCGACGCAATTCCATGGAGGCCCCCATCCGTGAGACACTGGCCGCTACCATCGCCGATCTGGGCCGCGTCCGCCGCGACAGCCTCGTGGAAGACCCCTTCTGCGGCAGCGGCACCCTCCTCATCGAGGCCGCTCAGAAGGCCATGAACATCGCCCCCGGCCTCAAGCGCCGCTTTGCCGCCGAGCGCTACAGCTTCGTGCCTGCCGCCATCTGGGCCGAGCAGCGCCAAAAGGCTCTGGCCGACTCCAAGCTGGACGTGGGCTTTGAGGCCTTCGGCTACGACATCGACCCCGCCGCTGTGGCTCTGGCCAACGCCAACGCCAAGCTGGCCGGCGTGGAGAAGCGCTGCCACTTCGAGGTGGCCGACGTGGCCGATTTCGCCGCCAGGAGCGAGGCCATCGTCCTGACCAACCCCCCGTACGGCGAGCGCATGAGCACCATCGAGGGTGCCGCCAAGCTGGCCCGCACCCTCGGCCAGCAGATGGAGGCCCACCCCTGCGCCGGTGTCTATGCCATCACTGCCGATATGGACTTTGAGCACCACTACGGCAAGCGGGCCAACAAGCGCCGCAAGATGTACAACGGCATGATCCCCTGCCAGCTGTATATGTACTACAACGCCCCCAAGTTCGAGAACCGCCCCGCAAAGCCCATGCCCAAGAGCGGCTTTGACGGCAAGCGCACCCAGCCCGGCCACACGAGCCGTTTCGAAAAGAAATAAGATGCACCCAAAGACCGCACTGAAATCGATTCCAGTGCGGTCTTTTCTAATTAAATTTACAAAAGAACGGTTGAACGCTGACGAAAAATAGATTATACTAGTCTATAGCTGTGGGGAAGCGGTCTTCCCCTGCAAGAAAGGCTGCGCCCGGCGCGGCCCGCGAAAGGAATGAACAGAATGAAGGGACGTATGCGGCCCTATCTGCCGGAGCTGACCATCCGGGATTACAACACCTATCAGTGGTATCAGCGCGGCGTCCGCCGCCAGCTCTACACCACCTATGGGCTGTATTCCTGCTATGGTCTGCGCTACAACGGCGTCCTGTTCGCAGTGCTGGCCGACAGTCTGGCAGGACGTCCGGCCACCTGTAAGCGGATGCGGGAGCCGGGTACGCTGGTCTGGCGGCAGATGATGTGTCAGACTCAGGGCATCCGGCTGGCTGCACAGGTGGAAGTCCTGCTGAGCTGGCACCGCATCCAGGATGCCCAGTGGGCCGACCTGCCCTTCTATAAAAAGGTACGGCGGGTGGTGGACACCGTCCTGCTGCGGCAAGCCTACCGGAAGGCTGCCGCCGAGAACCCGGCACTGGAGCGCATCTTCGTGCAGGAGCGGGACCAGGCCAATGTCCAGATGACCCTGAACGCCAAGAACTATCTGCTGGCCGCAGAGCCGAAGGGCAACCTCTACGGTGCGCTCTACTCGGTGCTGGCCACCGACGACCCCAATCAGCGCAAAAGTATGCACTACATCGGCAGCTGCATCGGCCGGGCCGCTTATCTGCTGGACAAAGCGGAGAGCTTTTCCCGGGACAAAGATAAGGGCCGCTACAACGTCTTCCTCCTCAACGGCATCAACGACAGGAACGCCGCCCGGGAAAACGCCCGGCGGCAGGCCCTCGCTGCGGTCAACGACCTCGTCCGCGCCTACGGGATGCTGGACGTCAAGCTGAACCGCCCCCTGCTGGACAACATCATGATCTTGGGCCTCCGCCACGCCATCGAGCCGCTGGACGCTGAGAGCCAGCCGGTACAATGGGAGCTGCCATGAAGGGACGCAAAAGTAAAAGCTGGGCCATGGCCTACTGTGGCATGGCCGCAGCGCTCAGCGTGGCCCTGATGCTGCTGGGGGCTGTGTTTCCCATTGCGATGTTCATCGCTCCGGCGGTGGCCAGCTTCCTCATCGCCACAGTCTGCGTGGAGTGCGGGAAGACCATGGCTCTGACGGCCTATGGCGCGGTGAGCCTGTTGAGTCTGCTCTTCGTGCCGGACAAGGAAGTGGCCCTCACCTTTGTGTTCCTGCTGGGGTACTATCCGTTGGCAAAGCCTTATTTCGAGCGGATACGCCCGGCCCTGCTGCGGGCTGTCTGCAAGCTGCTGCTCTGCAACGGCGGGATCCTGGCGATGTACGGGCTGGTGCTGCTGCTGGTCCCGGCGGGCAGCATCGCCGAAGAGCTGCGCACTACGGCGCTGGCCGTCTCGCTGGTGACGCTGGCCATGGGCAATGCAGCCTTTCTGCTCTATGACCGGGCGCTCCACAATATGCTGATGCTCTATAAAGTGGTCTGGCAGCCGAGGCTCCACAAAATGCTGGGCGTCCATTGACGGACGTGGGACTTTGTGATACAATACCGCTGACCTTTTCCGTCGGCTTCTGACAGCTCCGAAAGGAGCTGTTTTTGTTTTCAGGAAAGCAGCGGAAAGAGCAGAAAAAGGGGATAGACCACTTCAGTTGACGAAAAAGCGCCGGGCCACGCGGGTGACAGCCGTGAGGGTGACGAGGAGAGGGATCATCGAAAGTTTCGGCGGGTGTTCCTCCGGTTGAAACGGGAGCAAAAGCTCCCGGGGCTTATACCAGCCGCAGAGAAGGGCAAAAAACGGCAGCAATACCGCAACAGAACCCTTTCAAAGAAAGCCATACAAGAACATAGACTGATCATAAGAGGCTGACAGCTGCCGTGTGCGTTCGCGCCGGGCTGTCGGCATGGAGGTGTTTTGTATGTGTGGCATCGTAGGTTATTCGGGTAAGCGCAGCGCCCAGGAAGTGCTGCTGAACGGTCTGGAAAAGCTGGAATACCGCGGCTATGACTCCGCCGGCGTCGCGCTGGCGCTGGAAGGCGGCATCCACGTCGTCAAGAGCAAGGGGCGGCTGGAAGTGCTCCGCCGCAAGCTGGAGGCAGAAAACCTGCCCGAGAGCTTCTGCGGCATCGGACACACCCGCTGGGCCACCCACGGCGAACCCAGCGACGTCAACAGCCATCCCCACTCCACCCCCCGCGTGAGCATCGTCCACAACGGCATCATCGAGAACTACGGCCCTTTGAAGGCCGACCTGCTGGCCAAGGGCGTCACCTTTGAGAGCGAGACGGACACCGAGGTGCTGGTCAAGCTCATCGACTACTTCTGCTGCGCCCAGCCCAAGCAGAGCCCGCTGGCAGCCCTGCGGGAGGCGCTGGCGATGGTACGGGGCAGCTATGCGCTGGGTGTGCTGTTCCGGGATGAGCCGGACACCATCTACGCCGTCAAGAAGGAGAGCCCCCTCATCGTGGGCTGGGGCGAGGGTGAGAACTTCGTGGCCTCCGATATTCCGGCCCTGCTCAAGTACACCCGCCGCTACAGCGTCCTCGAGGAGGGCGACATGGCGGTGGTCAAGGCCGACGGCATCCGGTTCTACGACGCCTTCGGCAAGCCGGTGGAGCGGGAAGTGCTGACCGCCGACTGGGACGAAGAAGCCGCTGAGAAGGGCGGCTACCCCCACTTCATGCTGAAAGAGATCCATGAGCAGCCTGCCGCCATCACGGCCACCGTCAGCCCCCGCGTGGAGGACGGTATGCCCGACCTCCGCATCCCGGAGCTGAGCGATGAGAAGCTGCGCAGCATCAAGAACATCCACCTTGTGGCCTGCGGCACGGCCATGCACGCCGGTATGGTGGGCAAGACTGCCATCGAGCGGCTGGCCCGGGTCCCTGCCGAGGTGGACATCGCCAGCGAGTTCCGCTATCGTGACCCCATCCTCGACCCCGACGACCTCGTCATCATCATCAGCCAGTCGGGCGAGACCAGCGACACACTGGCCGCCCTCCGCCTCGCCAAGTGCCGGGGTGTGCCGGTGCTGGCTGTCGTCAATGTGGTGGGCAGCTCCATCGCCCGCGCAGCGGACTACGTCCTCTACACCTACGCCGGCCCGGAGATCGCCGTAGCGTCCACCAAAGCCTATATGGTGCAGCTCTGCACTCTCTACCTCTTCGCGTTCCGTCTGGCCTACGCCAGAGGCCGTCTGAGTGAGGCAGAGACCCGCCGCCTGACCGCCGAGCTGCTCCGCGCCGGTGAGGTCATCCAGCCCCGTCTGGCCGACTGTGAGCAGATAAAGTACCTCGCCAGCCGCTTCGTCAACACCCAGAGCTGCTTCTTCATCGGGCGCGGCTTCGACTACGCCCTCTCGCTGGAAGGCAGCCTGAAGCTCAAGGAGATCAGCTACGTCCACTCGGACGCCTACGCTGCCGGTGAGCTCAAGCACGGCACCATCAGCCTCATCACCGACGGTGTGCCGGTCATCGCGCTGGCCACCCAGAAGCAGGTGTACGAGAAGACCATCTCCAACGCGAAAGAGACCAAGAGCCGCGGTGCGCGGGTCATCCTCTTCACGACGAAGGACGTTGTCGTCCCGGAGGGCGTGGCGGACTATGTGGTGCGCTTGGACGACTACGACGAGCTGCTGATGCCCCTGCAGCTCATCGTGCCGCTGCAGCTGTTCGCCTACTATATGGCCGTCCTGCGCGGCTGTGACGTCGATAAGCCCCGCAATCTGGCCAAGAGCGTGACGGTGGAGTAAATAGAACAAAAAAGGAAAGCCTCCCCAGCCAGGGAGGCTTTCCTTTTTATCTGAGATCCAGAGAGTTACCAGAACCAATAGCGTTTCTTGATGACGATGTAGGCGATGATGATGCCCACGATGACCACAAGGCCCGCGATGAAGAAGGTCATGTCCACATGGACGAAGCGGAGATTCTGGGTGGTCAGCAGGTATTCGCCCGCCGTGTCCGCCTCGAGGACATGGTCCTTGTAGCTGTTGAGGAACTGCCACTTGCCCTTGAGGGCATTGTGCAGATAGACGCGGGTGTAGGCGGCGTTGTCGCCGGTCATCTCGACCTGAACGACGCCCGGCAGAGCCTCGCCGCCGTTGAGGGTGAAGGTGACACCATACTCAGAGGGGGCAAAGCTCAGGGCTGTGCTCACCTGCGCGGAGGTGTTTTTTACATCGCGGCCCGCGATGCGGATGGTGTAGTTATCGGCCTCGACCACGAGGGTCTTGCCGTTCAGACGGAGGGCATTCAGCATCTCGCCGGTGATGGTGGGGAGCTCGCGCTGTGCGAAGGTCACTTCGTCGGTGCCGTCGGCCTCGATGGCCTCCACGACGGGGTCGGTGATGACCTCACCGTTGCTGTCGTCGGTGCTGCCGCCGCCGTTTCCGGAGCTGGAAGCATTCCGGTTGACGATGACCGTCACCGAGGCGGACGCCGTGCCGTTGGAGACGACGATGGAGGTCGCGCCCGTACCCACGGCAGTGATGACGCCCTTGGCGCTCACAGTGGCCACCTTGGTGTCATTGGACTTGAAGGTGAGGGACTGGGAGGCAGAAGACGGGGTCACTTTGCCGGTGATGGTGCGGCTGGCGCCCGGTTTGAGGACGACATAGCTCGTGTTCAGGTCGATGGACTGACGGTCTACGCCGCTGTTGACGACCTTGACAGTGGCCGATGCGCTCACATCGCCGCAGGTGGCGGTGATGGTGGCGGTGCCGGGGGCGACACCGGTGACTTTGCCGAAGTTGTTGACGGTAGCCACAGCGGGATCGGAGGAGCTGAGGCTCACGTTGGCGTAATTCGACGCGCTGGAAGGCAGTACGCCCAGCGACAGGGAAGTGGTCTCGCCGACAGCGATGGTGCCGGAGGCCAGCGTGATGTCCATCTCCTTGACGATCATGGATTCATCCAGCTCGGTGGTGATGGTGTAGACGCAGCTCACGCCGTCTGCGCTGGCGATGACCTGCGCCGTGCCGACGCCCACCGCCTGCGCCACGCCCTCAGACGTCACGTTCACGATGGTGCTGTCGTTGGACATAAAAGTTACCGTGGCTTTGCGTGCGGCCTTGGCGGGCAGAATGACCGGCGAGAGCTGCTGCTGCGTCCCCACCGTCATGGTGGAGGCGTAAGTGCCGGTCTCGACGCTCTCCACAGCCGCAGCGGACCAGGGCAGAGAGAGGGCAGCGGCCGCGTTCAGGGGGCTGGCTGCAGAGGCCGGAAGCGCAGCGCCGGCGGCCAGCAGGCCCAGCAGAGCGGCGCTCACGGCCAGCATTTTCAGGTTCAGTTTCATTCTTTCGTACCTCTTTGGGCGTTGATGTGAGCGCTTAGCGGAACAGAACGCCCAGAGCTTCCATCGCGTATTCGAAATAGGTCAGCTTGTCGTACTCCACGCGGGCGGTGACGCTCATACCGTTGGACAGATCGACCTTGTCGCCGCTGTTGCTGATGACGTAGGTGCTGTCCGGGGTGATGGTCATTTTGTAGTAGGAGCCGGAGGAGCTGGCGGTCACATCGCTGTCGATGGAGGTCACGGTGCCGGTCAGGGTGCCGTAGGAATACTCCGACAGGCCGGTGATGGCGATCTTGCAGGGGTCGCCCACATGGAGCAGCGGTCGGTCGTTGAGGGTGACGTAAGCCACCACCTCGAGGTCGCTGTTCTCGCTGGCGACGGTGGCCAGCGGGGTGCCGGCGCTGAGCACCATGCCCACCTTATAGGGCGTGTCCATGTGGATGACGCCGGAGGTGGGGGCATAGATGTAGTAGTCGTTGGCGCCGGTGTTCAGGGCGTCCATCTGGCTCTGCAGATTGTCGATGTTGCTCTGCACGCTGGTCAGGCTGGCGGAGATGGACTGCAAAGTGGAGTAATACAGGGCCTCCACCTCGCTCTGGTTCTGCTCCATCAGGGCCTTGATCTGCTCGTCGGAGTAGCCTGCGGCCTGATAGGGCGATGCGTCGAAGGCCTTCTGGGCAACCTGACTCTTGTAGGTCTCGTACTGGTAGTAGTAGGGCTGGTCGTCAATGTCCGTCTCGCTGAAGTAGTTCTTGTCATCCTGAATGGACTTGACCAGCTTTTCGTACTGGCTCTTCTGCTTTTTGTAGATGTCCAGCTGGCTCTGGATGCTGTCCTGCTGCATGTCGAGGTCGGTGCTCTTGATGTGAGCGATGAGGTCGCCCTCGTTGACGTAGGAACCCTCGGCGATGTTCAGCTCGGTGATGGAGCCGGAGTAGCTGGACATGATGTAGGTCTTGTTGGCGGCCTGCACCGAGCCGCTGGACTGGCTGACGTAGGTGCGGTAGTTTTTGGTGCTCCACACCACGAGGAAGAGGATGAGGGCAGCCGTCAGGAGAATGAGCGCGTAGCCGAAAGGCGGCAGCTTTTTCTCCATCATGATGCGGCGGTCCTGCAGCTCGTTGATGTCGCGGATGGTCGTCGTCATATTACTTCGTCTCCATAAAGGTATCCACAACGCCCTCGTCATCATCCTGATTGACGAAGATGGTGTAGACGGTGCCGGTCAGCTCGAGCTCGTGCTCAAACGCCATGATGTTCAGCTTCTGGGAGGCGAGGCCGCTCTGGCTCATGGGGCCGACGTAGTGGGCGTACAGGCAGTTGCGCACGCGGAGCACAGCGTCCATGGAGTAGCCGGCCTCCATGCGGGGGATGAGCTGGGTGGCCTGCTGCATCATATAGACTTCGGGCTGGGGGTTGGGGCCGGAGGGCAGCTTGATGCACTGCACGAGGGGGCCGAGGGGCTGTGCGCCGTTGCTCTTGATAAAGTTGTGCATCTGGGTCAGCACGATCTGCATATTGTTGAACTCTTCGGGCTGGATGCGGCGGCTGACCACATTGGTCAGCTTGAGGG
Organism: Faecalibacterium sp. Marseille-P9312; assembly: GCF_902497445.1. Taxonomy (NCBI): domain Bacteria; kingdom Bacillati; phylum Bacillota; class Clostridia; order Eubacteriales; family Oscillospiraceae; genus Faecalibacterium; species Faecalibacterium sp. Marseille-P9312. The sequence continues at coordinate 116,895 of NZ_CABVEW010000005.1, read as the reverse complement.
TCTTGTTTTCTGCGGTCTGGATCTCTCTCATGATTTTATACCACCTGTTCTTGGTTTCATTGCTTGTAATAGGCAATAACAAAACGTGAAGTTAGAGGGTAGCTTCATGTTTTGTTATCACCTATTACCCATCCCATGATGAATATAGGCATCAATTTATTATAACGGTTTGGCGGTGCGGAATAAAGAGCCAAACTGTAAATTTTATAAAAAAATAAGGTATGCCCGGAGGCATCTGCCTCCGGGCATACCATTACGAGGCATTATCATCCGGCGGCCCGAGAGCCGCCGGACGAAATACACTTCAGATTCTAGGGGTTACTGATTACAGCTTGCCGTTGATGCCGTAAACGCCATCGTTGAAGCCGACCTTGGCATCGGTGGTGCCCAGGGTGTAGCCGACAGCAGCCATGCCCAGGACCTGCATGACCTTGTTGCCGAAGGTCATGTCGTCGGTACGATTCTTGTGATCCTCGTCCCACAGGCCGAAGACGTTCTGGTTCAGAGAGCCCTCCTCGCCGAAGATATGATCGTTGTCCTTGCCCCAGTTGCCGCCGAACATCACACCCAGGGTGTTGGAAACGGTCTTCTGGAAGAAGGAGTTGCTGATCAGGGTGATCAGGTTGGTGTTGAACTTCTTGACGTTAGCAGCGTTCCAGATAGGAGCGGTGGTGTCAGCCAGGATGGTGAACAGGTCAGCGCCGCCGTAGACGACCTCAGAGTTAACAGCAGTAAAGTTTGCAGGCATCATCATAATGAATTACTCCCTTCAAATGAATGAAAAACAAATTTAGTCGGCCCAAATCCCAGATGCGCATCCGGAAAAAAAGCCATTTATGTAACCGCGTGCGCACGCGGCTGCAACGAATTAGTAGGTGATGGACTCGCCATCGTCCTCGTCCTCCACCACCTTGGCGGCAGAGACAGGGGCTGCGGGCTTCTCCCCGCGCTTCTTATCGCGGAAGATGCCCTGCTGCAGGCTCCAGAGCTCGTAGTACTTGCCCTGCTTTTCCAGCAGCTCTTCGTGGGTGCCGCGCTCTACGATCTCGCCGTGGTCCATGACCAGAATGAGGTCACAATCACGGATGGTGGAGAGGCGGTGGGCGACGATCAGCATCGAGCGGTCTGCAAGCTGGTTGTAGATCATATCAAAGATGGTATTCTCTGTGCCAAAGTCCAGACTGCTGGTGGATTCGTCCAGGATATAGAGGTTCGCATCCTTCAGGAAGGCCCGGGCCAGTGCAAGGCGCTGCTTCTCACCGCCCGAGAGGCCGTTGCCGGCTTCCTCCAGATAGGTGTTGTACTGCAGCGGCAGCTTGCGGATGAACTCGTGAGCATCTGCCTTCTTGGCAGCGGCCTTGACCTCATCGAGGCTGGCTTCCGGTCGGGAAATGCGGATGTTGTCGTAGATGGTCTTGCTGAACAGCTCGACGTTCTGGGGGACGTAAGCGATGGCACGGCGGACGGAGGCATTGCTGTACTCGTCCAGCTCGACGCCGCCTACGCTGATGGTACCGCTTTCCGGCTCATAATACTTGAGCAGGAGCTTGGTGATGGTGGATTTGCCGCTGCCGCTGCTGCCCACGAGGGCCACCTTCTTGCCATAGGGAATGGTGAAGGAGACGTGGCTCAGGGCCGGGGAACGGCTGCCGTAGCGGAAGGAGACATCCTTGAACTCAATGTCACCGTCGATTTTTTCCATCTCGGTGTATTCGCGGGTCTCATCCTGCTCGGACTCGTAATCCATGATCTCGGTCAGACGCTTGATGGAGATCTGGGCCTGCTGGATGGACATCTGCAGGCCGACCAGCTCGCTGACCGGGTTCGTAAAGTAAGAGGAAAGGGTGCTGAAGGCCATATAGCCGCCCAGCGTCATCTCACCGTTCAGCACCTGCATGATGCCCACATAAGAGGTGACCATGCCGAGGATGGTGGTGATGAGGGTGGAGATCAGGGACTGCACCGTGCTGATCTTGCTGGAGCGCAGGCTGATCTTCAGGCTCTTGATGTATTCCCGCTCCAGAGCCTCCAGCTCACGGTCCTCTTCGGCGTTGCACTTGACGGTCTCGATGCCCCGGAGGCTCTCGATCATCTGGCTGTTGAGGATAGCAGACTGCTGCATGGTCTCTTCGTTGATCCGCTTGAAGGGCTGCTTGAAGATGAACACCAGCAGGATGCTCAGCAGGGTGGTGAAAATCGAAATGGAGAAGAGGGTGGCATTCATCCGGAAGAGGATGACGCCGGTGGCGCAGGCCATCACAATATCCATCACGACGCTCAGCGCGATGCTGGTGAACACCGATTTGATGGTGCTGGCGTCGGAGTAGCGGGTGGTGATCTCGCCGGTCTTGCGGGTGGCGAAGAACTTCATGGGCAGTTTGAAAACATGCCCGAAGTAGCCCAGCATCAGGGGGATATCGACCTTGATGGACAGATAGATGAGCACCCACTGCCGCACCATGCTGATGAGTGCGCTGGTGACATTGACGATGCTGAACACCAGAATGACGGCCACCAGCAGGCTCTTCAGCCCGTAGGGGAGGATCTCATCCATCAGGATCTTGTTGTACATCGAGGATGCGATCCCGATGATGGTCAGGATGACCGAGCTGAGGATGGCGTAGAAGAAGAGCTTCTTCTGGGGCCACAGCAGGTCGAGAAAACGCTTGACCATGCTGCCCTGCTTCTGCTTGCCTGTCTTGAACTCCGAGGTCGGGGTCATCAGGAGCAGAACGCCGGTAAAGTTCTTGTAGAACTCGTCGAGGGAGATCTTTTTCAGCTCTTTTGCCGGGTCGCCGATGATGACGTAGTCGCGGCATTTGAACTTCTTGCCTTCGTCAGCGCACTTCTTGCGCTCCTCTTCCTGCCGGACCATGTGCCGACGCCGCTCGCCGTCGTCCTTGATGGTGGTCTTCTTGAAGACCGTCACAAAGTGGGCCAGACCCTCGTCGGTGATGACCTGTGCAATACAGGGAGTAGTGAATTCGCTGAGGAAGTTTTCCCGGTCTACCCGGACGGCGGCGGTGCTGAAGCCCAGCTCCTGCGCCGCCTTTTCCATACCGGTCAGATTTGTGCCTTTTAGGTCGGTACCCATCATGTCCCGCAGGCGGGTGATGGTGATCTCCTTTTTGTAATGGAGGCACACCATTGCGAGACAGGCGGCAGCGCAGTCTGTGGTGTCGTGCTGCCGGACGTAGGTATAACGCATAGATGCTTCCTTTGTGGTTTCTATTTCAAAACGCCCGCCTTGCGGCTGAGGACGATTTGGCGAAGAAGAAAGGGCTTCCATTTCGGACGCCTTACCCGCTTCTCCAATAAAGCAGCATACAGCTCTCTGCCTCGCCCCGCCCTGCGGCCAGACGGAGCAGAGAGCAGCTGCTATCAAAAGAAGGGAGCGCCTACCCTTTGATCATTTTGACCGGCCCGGAGAGGGGATTTTGACGTACCGTCTCCTAAACCTTGGGCATAGTATAACACATTCTGTCGGCTTGTTCAAGAGGACAATTTTTAATAAACCCTTAAATTTTGAAAAAAATGTGAAAAAAGTCTCAGTTTGGTAACAGAAAGGCAGCAAAAAAGAGCGGCGAATCTTTCGATTCGCCGCTCTTTCAATAGCCCTTTGGGGGAAGTCTCAGATAATGAGATTAGCCGACCCAGCCACTGCCGCCGTTGTTGGGCAGATCACCCCAGACCTGGCCGTTGCTGTTGGTGACCTTCTTGACAGTCAGGACAGCAGCGTCCTTCATGCCCAGAGTGTAGACAACAGAAGCCAGACCCAGAGTGGTCATGATCTTGTTGCCGAAGGTCTGGCTGTCACCAGTGGGAACACGGCCGACCTTGTACAGAGCGGTGAGGCTGCCGTCGTCGCCGAACAGCGTCACGCCGTCGCTGCCCCAGTTGCCGCTGAACATGGTGCCCAGGGTAGCCTTCAGCAGATGGCCGGTGAAGCTGTTGCTGACCAGAGTGATAATGTTGCTGTTGAAACGCTTGACGCTCTCAGCAGTCCATGCGCTGGGCAGGTAATCAGCCACAGCGCCGCCGTAGACGACCTCTGCATTCACAGCAGAGAAGTTTGCAGGCATCATCATAATGAATTACTCCCTTCAAATGAATAAAACGAATATAATCGGTCCCCTCCCGGTTGCGCAACCGGGAAAACCTATGCAACCGAGTGCGCACTCGGCAACATCACGAATTAAGTAAGCTGCCATTTTGGCATCTTTACACTATTTTACCATACTTTCCCCCTTGCCACAAGGCTAAATGGCCAGAAAACAGCCAAAATGGGCAAAAAAGTAGAAAAAATGCGTAGGAATCACTCTGCCGCCGCCCCCCAGAGCCATAAAACACTGGGGAAAAAACGCCAGAATCTCCAAAAATACCATTACAGCTTGGATGTAGTGTAACACAAATACGCCATTTCTTCAAGAGGACATTTTTTAATTTGCCTTTGATTTTTGAAAATAATGTGAAAAAGGCTACAGTTTGGTTACATGAGAGGGGGCTTGCCGAGGCGGAAATGCCTCTCCCTCTGGGAGAGGTGTCACCGAAGGTGACGGAGAGGGCAAGGATGCTGACGGTGATTCGAGGGCGCAGCGATAGCATCGCTCTGACAAAGAGTCTGCTTATCGCTGCATGGACGGTTCTTTCGTGCCGGGCTTGCCCTCTCAGGCGCTTCGCGCCAGCTCCCCCAAAGGGGGAGCCTTTCGTCGAAGAGGGAAGGCCCTGCGGAATATCTAAAGCCTCTCCCCTTGGGAGAGCCATTGAAAAAAAAACGGCGAAGAAAACTCTTCGCCGCAAAAAGCGCCTCTTGCCTGACTCGAACAGGCGACACCCTGATTAACAGTCAGGTGCTCTAACCGACTGAGCTAAAGAGGCAGATATTCGATTCTCAGCGGACTTGCCGCGAGATGTATTATACCGCATCTCGGGGAAGTTTGCAAGGGGGTTTTGCAATTTTTTGCACACCTTTCCGGTTCTGACAAAGCCTCTCCCTCTGGGAGCAACGGCGACGACCGCCGCCAGCGGCGGAAACAGGGAGGAGCTGTTGGGGCCGCGGCCAGCAGGATGCAAGCGACAGCGAAGCAGACGCTGGGAGCCGCAACCCGGGCAGTGTCACCGAAGGTGACGGAGAGGGCAAGGATGCTGACGGTGATTTGAGGGCGCAGCGATAGCATCGCTCTGACAAAGAGCCTGCTTATCGCTGCATGGGCGGTCCTTTCGCGCCGGGCTTGCCCTCTCAGTCTCGCTTTCGCTCGCCAGCTCCCCCAGAGGGGGAGCCATTGGCAGGCTGGGTCACTTTCTACTGGACGCCTAAAGCCCGATATGGCGCAAAAGGGCGGGCCTTGCTTACGGGGACAGCGGCTTCTGGACAAGCGCACCTTGTCAAGCTGTTGCTGGCCTAGACAGCGGAGCACTACCGTTCCCGAAAAAATCAGACTTTGCTCGTCCCGCGTGGGCCTGACCGGCACGCCAGAGGCTCCCCCTTTGGGGGAGCTGTCACCGAAGGTGACTGAGAGGGCAAGGATGCTGACGGTGATTCGAAGGCGCAGCGATAGCATCGCGCTGACAAAGAGCCTGCTTATCGCTGCATGGGCGGTCCTTTCATGCCGGGCTTGCCCTCTCAGTCTCGCTTTCGCTCGCCAGCTCCCCCAAAGGGGGAGCCTTACGCCCCACACCGACCCTTTTCCTCCCGCCCCTCTGCTACCCTAGAAAGAGGGGGTGGGGTTTGTGCGGACGGTCATCTATCTCGATGTGCTGCTTCTGGTGAATTTCGTGGTGGGGGCGGCGTTCCTGCTGGCGGCGGGGCTGCTGTGCGGGGCGTGCTGTTCGCCGCTGCGGCTGGTGGGCGGCGCGGGAGCGGCGGCAGTGTCGTCGCTGGCCCTGCTGGCCCCCCCCGCCCCCTGGCCGCTGGCCCTTACTTATAAAGGTACGTCCGCCGCCCTCTGCGTAGCCGCTGCCTACGGCTGGCAGGGGGCGCGGAACACTGCCCGGCTCACGGCGTGGTTCGTCCTGCTCAATCTGACCCTCACGGGGGCGCTTTTCCTGCCCGGTGCGGCCTGCAACAACCTCAGCTTCTATCTGCCGGTGTCGCCGGGGCTGCTGCTGGCGTCCACGGCGGGGGTCTGCGGCGTGGTGGAGGGGGTGCTGCACGTTCTGGGCCGCAGCGGCCCGGCCTGCTTTGGGGCGGGGCTGTCGGTGGCCGGGCGGGTCGTCCCGCTGAGCGTCTTCTGCGACACCGGCTTCCATCTGCAGGAGCCGCTTTCGGGCCGGGCGGTGGTGCTGGTGCGGCTGGATGCCGTGTCTCTGCCCGCCGAGGTGAGGGCGTATCTGGACGCCTGCCTCGCGGGCGTCGGCGCAGAGCCCCGCCCGGAGTGGGGCGTGCGGTTCGTACCCTGTCAGACCGTCGCGGGACACTGTCTGCTGCCCGCCCTGCCTGCCGCGCTTGGGTCAAACGGTAGAAAACAGGACGGAATATACGCAGCGTTTTGCGATATGCCGCCTCCGCCGGGGGGCTGGACGGCTCTCGTCAGCGCGGAAACGGCGGCGCTGCTGGGTAAATGACAATACAGTGGGAGGAATGCACCTGTGTTTCAACGATTTGTAAATCTTTTGCAGCGCCTCTGGGCCAGACTGAGCTGGACGGGCGGCGCACATTATCTGAACGGCGGGCCGGGTCTGCCGCCGCCCCTGACCCCGGAGGAGGAAAAAGCCCTTCTGGCCCGGATGGCCGACGGCGACCCCGCCGCCCGGGATGAGCTCATCACCCATAACCTGCGGCTGGTGGTGTACCTTGCGAAGAAATACGAGGGCAGCGGCGTCCCCTCGGAGGATATGGTGTCCATCGGCACCATCGGGCTCATCAAGGCTGTGAACACCTTCACGCCCGAGCGGAGCATCAAGCTGGCGACTTACGCCAGCCGCTGCATCGGCAACGAGATATTGATGTATCTGCGCAAAAGCTCCAACCGGCGGCAGGAGGCCAGCATCGACGAGCCGCTGAACATCGACGGCGACGGCAACGAGCTGCTGCTGTCGGACGTGCTGAGCAGCGAGGCGGATCAGGTGGGACAGCGTCTCGAGCAGGACGCCGAGCGGGCCAGCCTCCGCCGGTCGGTGGAGCAGCTCTCGCCCCGGGAGCGGCAGATCATGGAGCTGCGCTTCGGCCTGCTGGACGGCGTGGAGCGGACCCAGAAGGAGGTGGCAGACGCCATCGGCATCAGCCAGAGCTATATTTCGAGGCTGGAAAAGAGGATCATACGGCAATTAAGAGAACAATTAGGGGAGTGACGCTATAAGGCTCCCCCTTTGGGGGCAACGGCGACGACCGCCGCCAGTGGCGGAAACAGGGAGTCGCTGTTGGGGCCGCGGCCAGCAAGACGCAAGCGCAAGCGAAGCGGATGCCGGGAGCCGCAACCCGGCATGGGCGCGAAGCGCCTGAGAGGGCAAGGATGCTGAAAGTAAAGCACCTACACAGCGATAATTTCACCCTAACAAAAAAGTCTGCCTATCGCTGCGTGTGAGTCTCTTTCACTACGGGCTTGCCCTCTCCGTCACCTTCGGTGACACCTCTCCCAAAGGGAGAGGCTCAAGCTGTCCCTGAATTTGGAATGAATGTTAACCTGCCCCTGCGGCCATACTTCCGGTGAAACTGAAACGAAACCGGAGGGTAGGGGATGTACAACAAGGTTGAGCTGTGCGGCGTGAACACCGCCGAACTGCCGATACTGTCCGAGCAGGAGAAGCGCGACCTGCTCACCCGGGCGCGGGCCGGGGACAAAAAGGCCCGCCAGAGCATGATAGAGGGCAATCTGCGGCTGGTGCTCAGCGTGGTGCAGCGCTTTTCGCAGCGGGGCGAGAACATGGACGACCTGTTTCAGGTGGGGTGCATCGGGCTCATCAAGGCCATCGACAACTTCGACCCGGCCCAGCAGGTGCGGTTCTCCACCTACGGCGTGCCGATGATCATCGGCGAGATACGGCGGTTCCTGCGGGACAACAACGCCCTGCGGGTGAGCCGCAGCCTCCGGGACACGGCCTACCGGGCCATGCAGTCCCGCGAGGAGCTGGAAAAGCAGCTGGGCCGTGAACCCACCGTGGACGAGATCGCCCAGAAGACCGGTCTGTCTCGCCGCGAGGTGTCGGCGGCGCTGGAATCGGTGGTGGAGCCGCTGAGTCTTGAGGAACCGGTCTACGCCGACGGCGGCGATGCGGTGTACGTCATCGACCAGGTGCGTGACCCCGACGGCGAGGACAGCTGGATCAGCGGCCTGCAGTTCCGCCAGACCGTGGCGGGCCTCACCCCGCGCGAAAAGCGCATCATGGAACTGCGCTACCTCAAAGGCAAGACCCAGATGGAGGTGGCCCGGGAGATCGGCATCAGCCAGGCACAGGTGAGCCGGCTGGAAAAGGCGGCGCTGGAGCAGTTCCACCAGATGACATGACAAAGCGGCGGTGCCTGGACACCGCCGCTTTCCGTTAACGAGGCTTGTGGTATTTTTCCCGGGTGGCCGCGCCGCCCCGCAGATGGCGCTCGGCCTTGTTCCGGGCCAGCACCATCTGCACCTGCCGGAACAGCTCCGGGCCTACCGTCCGCAGCCGCACCGATACGTCTTTGTGTACGGTGGACTTGCTGCAGCCGAAGGCCCGCGCCGCCGCCCGCACGGTGGCCCCATGCTCCACGATGTACTCTCCCAGCAGCAGCGCCCGCTGTTCCGGATCACCTTTCATGACTGCTCCCTCCCGCCAAAGTGTGCTTGTTCCAGAATATGTGACCCGGTGGGCCGATATACCGCCGGGGGCTTGACTTTTGGCGGAGAGCGGCTATACTGAAAGCGGACATGAAAACAGGGGCGCCGTGAGGCTGAGATCTGCTGGAAGCAGAGACCCTTGAACCTGATCCGGGTAATGCCGGCGTAGGTAGTTTGCGGAAAGGTCCCGATTTTCACAAACAGCCCGTGCGCCTGCCAGCAAAAGCAGGCGTATTTTTGTTTTTGTGTACTATTATTATGAGAAGAGGAATCCTCATGTCGAAATCCTACTCCAAGACCCGGGTGCTGGTGGAGTGCGCGCTGATGGTGGCGATCGGCACCGTGCTGGCCAACATCAAGATCTTCACCATGCCCAACGGCGGCAGCGTCACTCTGCTGAGTATGCTGCCCTTCGTGCTCGTCTCCTTCCGCCACGGCGTCAAGTGGGGCCTGTTCACCGGTCTGGTGAACGGCTGCCTGCAGATGCTGCTGGGCTTCTGGGCTCCCCCGACGCCCACCTTCATCTACTTCCTCGGTGAGATCCTGCTGGACTATCTGGTGGCCTTTATGGCTCTGGGTACCGCAGAGTTCTTCGCCCGCCCCTTCAAGAACCGGATGGTCGGCGTGGCCGTCGGTACCGCCATCGCAGGCTTCCTGCGCTTCATGTGCAGCTTCCTGTCCGGCGTCCTCGTCTGGGGCAACCTGAATGAGGGTCTGAGCGCCTGGACCTACAGCCTCGTGTACAACGCCAGCTACATGCTGCCGGAGACGCTCATCACTGTGGTGGGCGCTGTGCTGCTCATCAAGGCAGCACCCCAGATCTTCGACCGTCAGTACACCAAAGCCTGAGTTCTCCTGAACGCAAGTCCCGCCGGAGGCAGAAATGTCCCCGGCGGGACTTTTTTTTGCACGAATTTGAAAAAAGCTGTTGACAACGCTCCTTTCAGCTGGTATAATAACACACGTCGTCAGGGACGACACGCCAGCTATGGGGGATTAGCTCAGCTGGGAGAGCGCTTGCATGGCATGCAAGAGGTCAGCGGTTCGATCCCGCTATTCTCCACCAAAAAGACACTGCATAGTTTGTGCGGTGTCTTTCTTTTTTGCACTTTTGTTAGTCCAGCCTGATGCAGTAGATGCAGTAAAATAAACGAAGAAACCGCCTTTCCCGTTCGGGAAGGGCGGTTTTGTGCTTATTGAGTATCAGAAAGAGGGCGGCGAGACGGCGAAGATGACCTGCACGGTTTCGTCCGTGGGGTTATACCATCGGTGCATGGCCCCTCCGGGGATGCGGATGCTGTCCTCGTGGTGCAGCGTATAGCTGTCGCCGTCTATCTCGAGCTGGACTTCCTCGCCGGAGTAGAAGAAGGCAACCTCTTCGCCGAAGTGGCCCTTCGGCTCACGGCAGGAGTAGGCCTTGGGCGGGATGACCATCATGCAGAACTCAATCTCGCCGCGGGTGTCCGGTGTCAGCAGTTCGTACACGACGGAAGGCTCCTGCTTGTTGCCCAGCACCATACGGGTGCTCTGGGTGACGACGACAGAGGCATTGTCTTCGTCTTTGAAAAAGTAATAGATGGGCGTTTCCAACGCCGAGCTGATGGTGCGGAGAGTGGGAATGGACGGGTTGACCGCACCGTTTTCGATTTGGCTTATCATGGAGGCCGTCAGGTTCGTCATGGCGGCAAGCTTGCGCACGCTGATTTTTTTGCTGGTGCGGATAGCCTGAAGCTTTTTGCCGAGATTCAATTCTTCCACTGTTCTTCTCCTGAATGTATTTCATTTGTATTATATCGGATTTTCGTGACTTTATCAAGGGAGAAGCTGAGAGTACTGCGAAAACTCTGAAAATGCATTTTGTTCATTTACACTGAACACATGAATGACGTAATGTTGCCTAAAAACGGGAGCCTGCTTTTGTAAAAATAGACGAAAACGCACTGAACGCGTTGAAAAATGCGGGTTTTCCGTTGACAGACACAGAAAAAACATTTATATTGATGCCAATGGAACTTAACAATTCGTTAAGTGAAAATGAACAGAATGGAAAGGAGCATATAATATGTTGGATGTGTTGATCAAGAATGCGAATATCATCGATGGCACCGGAAAGCCGACCTATAAGGGCAGCATCGGTATTTCCGGCGGAAAGCTGGTCATGGCAGACGGCAGTGAGGAAGCCACCGCTATCATCGACGCCAGCGGCAAGTACGTCAGCCCCGGCTGGATAGACGCCCACTCCCACGGCGACCTCATTCTTGGCTCGGAAGATGCGCACCTCTTCAAGACCACGCAGGGCGTCACGACCGAGCTGACCGGCCAGTGCGGCCTGTCGATGGCACCGGTCATGCCGGAGAATCTGGCCGCCGTCCAGAACATGCTCTCGATGGGAACGACATGGTTCCCAGACGACATGAAGAACTGGAGCAGCTTCGCACGCTTCCTCGAGTACGCCGACCAGCAGAAGCTCACGGCAAACGCCAAGATGTACATCGGCCACAGCAGCCTACGCATCGCCGTGATGGGCATGGCCAACCGCCCCGCAACAGATGCGGAGCTTGACCGGATGAAGGGCATCCTGCGCGAGGCGATGGAAGACGGCGCAGCCGGCTTCTCCACCGGCCTCATCTATACGCCCAGCTGCTACGCCGAGGAAAAGGAGATCATTGAACTGGCCAAGGTCATCGCCCCCTTCAACGGCATCTACGCCAGCCATATGCGCAACGAGAGCGACAAGATCGTCGAGGCCGTGGAAGAGACCATCAACGTCGGCCGTCAGGCGGGCGTCCTCGTGGACATCTCCCACCACAAGATGCTCGGCAAGCCCAACTGGGGCAAGCAGAAGCAGACCCTCGCCCTCATGCACAAGGCCCGCGACGAGGGCATTCCCGTCATCTGCGACCAGTACCCCTACACCTGCAACATGACGACCCTGAACGCCTGTATGCCGCCGTGGTACTTCGCAAACGGTTTCCATGCCATGACCGACCAGCTGAAGGACAAGGACTTCCGCGCAAAGCTCAAGGCCGAGATGGAAGACCCCGCCACCCCCTACGATAACTACTACCTCAACGCCGGCGGCTGGGGCGGCGTCTATGTTTATTCGGCATCCAAGACGCCGGAGGCCGAGGGCCATTTCATCACAGAGTACGCCGACTCTATCGGCAAAGACCCGTGGGAGGCATTCTTCGATATGTGCGTCGCCAACAACTGTGAGACGGGCGGCGTTTACAGCAGCATGTGCGACGAGGATGTCTGCGAGATCATCCGCGACCCCTACTGCATCGTGGGCAGCGACGGTCTGACACGCAGCTGGAAGGAAAAGGGCCACCCCAGAGCCAGCGGCACCTTCCCGCACGTCATCACTTACTTCGTCAAGGAAAAGAAGATCCTCACCCTCGAAGAGGCTGTCAACAAGATGACCGGCCGCACCGCCGAGTACCTCCGCATCAAAAACAAGGGCCTCATCAAGGAAGGCTATGACGCCGACCTCGTCATCTTCGACTACGACAAGCTTCAGGACACCGCCACTTACAGCAACTCCAACAGCATCACCGAGGGCATCGACTCCGTCTATGTGAACGGCGTGCTCGTCTATAAGGACAAGCAGTTCACCGGTGCTGCTCCGGGCAAGATGCTGCGCCACAACGCATAAATACGTCTTTCCACCGAACAAAATCTACGACAGAAAGGGAAATGATCATGTCTCCATTGATCGCGTTTTTGATCGTCTTCGTGCTCCTGCTCATTGCGCTCATCAAGCTTAAAGTCACCCCCTCTGTTGGTCTGTTTGCCGCCGCCATCATCTTCGGCCTCATGGTCGGGATGCCGGCTGCGGATATTCTGAGCAAGCTGCCCGCCGGCTTCGGCAATATGATGACGAGCATCGGCCTCCTCATCGTGTTCGGCAGCATCTTCGGTGACTTCCTTGGCAACTCGGGCGCGACCGAGGAGCTGGCAAAAGGTATGGTCCGGCTGTTCGGCAAGAAGAACGATTACCTTGCGCTGAACCTCGTCGGCTTCATCCTCTCCATCCCCATCTACTTCGGCTGTGCCTACATCATGACGGCCCCGCTGGTGACTGCCTTGCAGAAGATCAGCAAAAAGAGCATGAAGGGTTATGTCATCGCCATCTTTACCGGCCTGATGCTTACCCACAGCTGCGTCGCACCTACTCCCGGCCCTCTGGCCGTCGCAGGCCAGATTGGCGCGAACGTCGGCTGGTTCATCATCTGGGGCATCATCGTCTGCCTGCCCGCCAGCCTCCTCGTGGGCTGGGTGTATGCGAACCTCGTCAACTCGAAGGAAGAAAAGCAGCGCGCCCGCGACGCGATGAAGGAGATCGTGGAGGACGAAGACCTCCTCGCTCCCGACCCCACCAAGCCCTCCGCGCTGAAAGCCTTCCTGCTCGTCATGTTCCCCATCGTCCTCATCGTTTTCGCAGCCATCTTCTCGCTGTTCGTCACGGAGGGCCCTGTCTACACCGTCATCAACTTTGTCGGCAACTCCAACATCGCCCTCTTCATCGCCATGCTCGTCACTGGCTATGTTCTGCATCCGTATATGCCTGAAAAGACCGTCATGCAGTACATCGACGCCTATGCAGACCGCACCGGCAATGTCCTGCTCATCGTGGGTGCCGGTGGATGCTTCGCCTCCATGCTGGGGGCAACGACCATGAGCACCGACCTCGTCGCCATCATGTCCGCGACCAAGATGCCCGTCATTCTGCTGGGATTCCTGCTGGCGTTCTGCATCCGCGCCGCTGTCGGCTCTGCCACCGCTGCCATGCTCACCTCCATCGCCATCGCCGGCCCGGTGTGCCTTGCCTCTGGCATGTCGCCCATCATCGCAGGCCTCTCTGTCTGTCTCGGCGCCAACGCCGCCACCTTCCCGACGGACGTTACCTTCTGGTTTCCGTCCACCTACAACGGCCTCGATACCAAAGACTGCCTCGCCACTACGACGATCCCCTGCATTCTGTCCGGTGCCATCGGCATGGTCATTCTGGTCGTGCTCAACGCCTTCTCCGGTGTCCTCCCCGGAATGTTCTGAACGTCGCTTTAGGAATAGGAAAAGGAAAATATTATGCTCTCACCAAATAAGATCATCGCAGGGCGCTCTGCTGCCGACTGGATAAGCTCCTGTCCGGTCGTGGGCGACATCTGCGAGCTGAAGGAAACGGCGTGGCTCAACCCCGACAAGCAGCCGTTTGAACAGGCCAAAGCCGCCTGCCCCCTCGGCATGGCGGACATCGAGGATGCCGCTGCGCGCTTGGAGCGCTTTGCCCCGTACCTGTGCAGGGTCTTCCCCGAGACAGCCGAGAGCCACGGCATCATCGAGTCTGCCGTCCGCCCCATCCCCGCGATGCAGAAGGTGCTGGAAGAAACTTCGGACACCGCCATCGCCGGGCAGGTGTGGATAAAGCTGGACAGTCATCTGCCGATCTCCGGCTCCATCAAGGCCCGCGGCGGCATCTATGAGGTGCTGAAAACGGCGGAGGACATCGCCCTCCAGAGCGGGATGCTCCACCTGACGGACGATTACGCCGTGCTGGACACCGAGCCGTTCCGGGAGCTGTTCTCCCGCTACTCCATCGCTGTCGGCTCCACCGGCAACCTCGGCCTCTCCATCGGCATCATGAGCGCAAAACTCGGCTTCAAAGTCACCGTCCACATGTCTGCGGACGCGCGGCAGTGGAAAAAAGACCTCCTGCGCAGCCGCGGAGTCAAGGTGGTGGAGTACAAGTCCGATTACAGCATCGCCGTGGCCGAGGGCCGCAGGCTGGCCGCAGATGACCCTTACTGCCATTTTGTGGACGACGAAAATTCCAAGACCCTCTTCCTCGGCTACACCGTGGCCGCGCTCCGACTGAAAAAGCAGTTCGACGCTCTGGGCATCATCGTCGATGAAGAGCATCCGCTCTTCGTCTACCTGCCCTGCGGCGTGGGCGGTGGACCCGGCGGCGTGGCCTTTGGACTGAAAATGGTGTTCGGCAATGCGGCGCACTGTTTCTTTGCAGAGCCCACGCATTCCCCGTGTATGATGCTTGGCATGGCGACAGGTGAAAATAACAACGTCTGTGTGCAGGATTTTGGCGTTGACAACCTGACCGCTGCCGACGGCCTCGCCGTGGGACGCGCTTCCGGTTTCGTCGGCGCGCTCATGCGCCCCTTCATGAGCGGCTGCTATTCGATCCAGGATGAGCGGATGTACAAGCTTCTTGCCGAGCTTGCGGACGCCGAAGGCATCTACCTCGAGCCGAGCGCCCTCGCCGGGATGTATGGCCCGGTCCTGACACAGCAGGGCCGGGCGCTCGGCGGGTACGCGGAGCGCGCTGTCCCCGCAGGGGCAATGGCCAACGCCATCCACCTTGTCTGGGCCACGGGCGGCAACATGGTGCCCCGCGAAGAGATGCAGCACTACTACGAGAAGGGAAAAGCCCAATAAATGCCCTGAACCATAAAACAGCAGCGGGTATCCGGTGAGAGCCGGATACCCGCTGCTGTTTTATGGTTCAGTCGTTCTTCACGGCGATGAGCACGCGGATCTTTCCACCTGCTGCACAGCCGAGGCTGTCGTACCAGCCGATGAGGTGGTAATCTTCGGCATTGACCTGCGAGAGGGTGGTGGCGTAATACTGGCCCTTGTACCACAGGTACACCTGCATATCGTCGGCAAGCTCATAGCGCTTGGAGCCGCTCATGGCCGAGGCTGCGCCCAGCTTGTCGATGTTGGTGGGGACCAGCTGCACCATCGACTTCACGGTGCCGGAGGGGCTGGTACTGACGGCGATGCCGCCGGCCAGGACCGGGTACTTCACCGAAACATTATGGACAAGAGCACAAAAGGCAGACCGAGAAACGGGCTGCTGACAACAAATTAAGGCTGAACACCAAGCACAGGAAAAGTGCGAGGTATTCAGCCTGTTTTGTTGTCCGGGGTTTCCAAAGGGGCTTGTCCCTTGGCACACGACTTTGCTTGCAAAGTGTAGTGTTGTTATACGCTCTGTCGGCGTTGCTGCGAAAATGCCGTTGCCGCCGGGGAGGGCAAGCACATTTTAAGCAGCAGGAAAATAGGACTGTGCTTGCGTGGCGTGGAGCCGCAAGCACAGGTCCGGTTTCAACAGCAGACAGGGCGTATATGAATGCCCCCGTCCCTCGTCCTACGCCGAACTATGGGACAAAGTGTCCCAGACAGATAGCCACACTTACGAAAAAGCAGACGGATTTTCTTTTCAAAATTGAAATGGGCGGGAAGCCATTTTAGGGCTTTCCCGCCTTGATTACCCTTTAGCAAAGACGGGCGGGGCCGTCAACGGCGGGCGCAGCCCGTTCATCTTGCCGTTGACTGGCTCGACTGGTTTTGCTACAAATTCTATCTCTTTATGATTTGTCGGAAAAACTCTTTACCCAAACAAAAACTACAATTGTAGTTGCAATGAGTAATTCCGCAAGAATTACAGAAGCATTCCATATTTCAAAATAGAAATGCCCAATGAAATAGACTGCAAAAAATATCAAATAAATTCCAATCGAATACATGATATTTTTGGAAATTTGAGTGCGTTTCTGTTCCCTAACTAACATCTGTTTCTGTTGCTGTTCCAGAATTTCTGTTTTAACCGATAATTCATCTATCTCTGATGGTTTTAACAGATAATCCACGGTAACATCGAATGCTTTGCTTAGTTCAACAATCTTTTCTACTTCGGGTATGACCTGCCCCGTCTCCCTTAATTAAAGATATTGTTGGGTAAAAAAGAAAGGTCAGTCGATTTTGCCGATGAAGCGGTAGTAGATTTCTACTTCCTGCTCACGGCTTCCGTCCTCGCCCTTGACAGCTTCGTGGACGGTTATTTTTTCAATTAGAGTGTTCAGAAGTTCGGCGGTCAGCTCCACAGGGTTGACATACTGTTTCATCAGGGCAATCCACTTTTCAGCATCCGCTGCGGTCTGTACGGCGGCTTCCATCGTTTCGTGAAGCTGTCTTATTTTTGTTTCAAGCTCCTTTTGCTCGTTCTGGTACTTCTCGGACAGCATATTGAAGTTATACTCGGTTATGCGTCCGGCAGACCAGTCCTCATACATTTTAGCAAACAGCCCGTCAACCTCGGCTTTACGCTTCTCTGCCTTTTTCAGCTCCGCAGCCTGCTTTTTCTTCGCAGAGTTTCTTTCCCTGTCGCTGGCATTGAGCAGGCGTTTCAGCAGCTTGTCCTCGTCTTTCTGTGCCAGCATAGACCAGTATTGCAGTCTTGCAAGCACATAGGCATACAGTACATCATAGCGGATATAGTGCATGGAACACTGGCGTAATCCCTGCCCGTTCTTGCTGCAATGGTAGTACCCGTATGGGTTCTTATTCTGCTTGTTTTCCCCATAGGCTAAAGACCATCCGCAGTCTGCACATTTTATCAATCCTGCGAAAATCTGTGTCGTACCGTTTCTGCGTTTCCTGCGTCTGCTTGCAATCAGCTCCTGAACTTTTTGGAACACTTCTTCAGAAATGATGGCTTCGTGGGTATTTTCCACACGATACCATTCTTCCTGCGGCTTCCGCACCTTTTTCTTGTTCTTGAATGAAATGTTGCTCTGCTTGTTGTGAATGCTGTGACCGATGTAGGTTTCCTCTTTCAAAATGCTCTTGACCTGTGCTATCGTCCACGCATAGGCTTTTTCTGCGGGCGCACCGGCGTAGATATTGGCGAAAGTCCCGTATCTTTCATAGTTCAGCCAGCCGGGGGTAGGTACTTTTTCCTCCACCAGAATCCGTGTAATGCTGGCGGCTCCACGCCCGTGTACAGCAAGGTCAAAAATCTTCTCTACAATCCAGCGTGTTTCCGGGTCGATCAGAAGATGACCTTTTTTGTCCGGGTCTTTTACATAGCCCAGCGGTGCATAGGCTCCATAGTGTGCGCCATTGGCAAATCTTGTGTGCATGGCAGCCTTGACCTTTTTGCTGGTCTGTCGGGCGTGCATTTCATTCAGGATGTTTAAGAACGGTGCAAGCTCGCTTTCTCCGTTGATGGTGTCCACATTGTCATTGATGGCAATGTAGCGTACTCCCTTGCTGGGGAAATAGATTTCCGTGTACTGACCGGTCAGGATATAGTTTCTTCCCAGACGGGATAAGTCCTTTGTGACAACGCAGTTGATTTTCCCGTCTTCGATGTCATCAATCATCCTTTGGAAACTTGGACGCTCGAAATTTGTCCCACTCCATCCGTCGTCAATGTACTCGTCTACAACGGTCAGCCCATGCTCTGCGGCATACTGTCTAAGCATCATGCGCTGGGTCTGGATACTGCCGCTTTCCCCCTGTAATTCATCGTCACGGCTCAATCTCAAATATAGTGCAGTGTTATAAATCGTTGTATTGTATGGTTGTTTCACGGTTAAAAATCCTCCTTCTAAAAGAAACAACCCACGCTTATACAATACTCGCTGGTACAAGTATATCATAAGCGTGGGCTGATTGACAGTCGTTATTCCGTATTTTTTCAGGAAGCGGCGGCAGCGTGCTGGATCACATCTTCCAGCAGGCTGTCAAGCGGCTTCCCATCCTGTGCGAAATGCTCCGATACCTTGATACGGACTTTCCCCATGACAAAATACTGGGTGCCGTCTTTTTCGGTAAGCAGGGTGCCGCTGTTTTTGTTATTGCTCTCGTTTTTGCTTTTTGCCATAGGCAGTTACCTCCATAAATGAAATATGCCCGACAAGGGAATGTCAGACAGGTGTACAGCCGCAGACTGTCTCCGTGTCAACCAAACCGTGTCAACCGGCAGAAAAGACTTTGAAAACAATCCATAGGCGCTCTATTATTACTTTTTACTTTTTCTTTGATTTCTTGGTTGACATGGTTGACAAAGGAGAGAAATGCCCCAAATATCAGGCTTTTCCCCGTCAACCGGCTGTCAACCAAAGCGTCAACCAAACTGTCAACCGGTGGCTTTTCAGAATGGAAGTTCCATTTGCCGGGCTTCTTCTTCCGTGATTTCCTGAAAACCGTCCCCCTCCGGCGGAGCTTGGTTGACACGCTCCCAGCCTTTTTGAGAACCGTATTTCTTATACCGCTTCGGGCTTTTGTAGGCTACCCAGCCCTGTATGATGCCGCCCGCAATGCCGGTATTCATAATCTCGCAGATTGCCCGTGTCTCCCAGTCTGCCGGGGAATTTAAGTTCCCCAGCGCTTCCTCATAAAGCTGCTTGGAACATACCCTGTCGCCGGTGTAGTCCTCCAAATAGGCGTAGATCATGCCGGCCTGTGTGTCTTCCTGCATAAAGTCCTGCTGGTGGGCGTTCAGGTATCGGTTCATTTCTATGCTGAATGACAGCTTATACTTCCCACTGCGATAAACCGTCATGGCTTCCGCCCACATCTGTTCGATATACGCCCTCGCCGCCGCTTCATCGTCCAGTATGTGAACCTCCGCCCGTTCCGGGTACACCGTCACGGGGAGAAAGCGCCGGTTGCCGGTGCGGTCACGGGGCAAAAAGTCCTGCCGGTTGGTCGTCCCTCCAAATACACATTGCCGCAGCCGGTCTGCCGGATGTGTCTCATACGGCACTTTGTAGGTTTCTTTCTGGCGGCTTAAGAATGACTTGATTTCCTCAATACTCTTGGCGTTGGCTGTGGCAATCATCTCCGACATCTCGATAATCCAATGCCCTTGCAGCTTGCGGTACACATTTTCATCGTCCAGCTTTTTCAAATCGTCTGAAAACCATTCGTCCCTGCCTGCCAGCAGCCGGAAAAAGGTAGATTTCCCGGCTCCCTGACCACCAACCAGACAGAGCATGACCTCAAACTTGCTCCCCGGTCTGAATACCCGCCGGATGGCTCCCATCAGGAACAGTTTCAAGGCTTCATAGGTGTATTCGTCCGTATCGGCTCCCAGAAAGTGATGCAGGGCGTAACGGATGCGCTCTGTGCCGTCCCATTGCAGGCTGTTCAGGTAATCCCTGACTGGATGGTAGCGGTTTTCATTGGCAACAATCTTGATGGCGCTCTGCACCTTTTTCTCGCTGGTAAGCCCGTAATTTTCTTCCAGATACAAAAGCAGGTAGTTCATGTCCATGTCGGTCAGCGTGGTACTGGTGCGCTCCCAGCCCAGCGGCTTCACAATGTCAATCTGCTCCGTCAAAAGGTTCAGGCGCAGCGCCCCGCGAAACAGAGGGTCACGCTGGAACACCGTCAGGCAGTTTCGGATGCTGTTCTTCACGCCGCCTTTCTGCGTCCCCTCTAATGTTTCCCGGATTTCTGCCGGTGTCTGCGCCGGTTCCATTGTGTCCATCGTCCTTTTGACCGCTTCCTGCGTTTCCGGCGGCAAGCTCTGAAATTCGCTGTTCAAGCCGCAACACCTCCTTTCCCTGTGCGGCGATCAATGCCGCTTTTTCTTCTATTTCTCCGTATAACAAAATATCCAAAAGGTATTCTGTGTAGCTTATCCTCTGCAACGCTTCCACAAAAAGAGGATGCCAGATGGCATCCTGCGGCTGTGGGGCGTGTGCTGTTTTCCAATGCTCCAGCAGGCGCAGATAATCGCATAGCACCCGGAAACAATACCGTTCCGTTTCCTGAAATCTCTGCTCCGCTGATTTTTGTCGGGGCTGTGACCTGTTGTGACGCTTCCTATCTGGCGGCGCATTGCCGGATTTCTCATAGGAAACGCCGAAGTTCTCCGCAAGCCTGACCGCAGCTTCCCGTTTCCCCAATCCATGCAGCAAAGCGGCAAAGTCGATCACATCCCCGGAAGCCCCGCAGCCGAAGCAGTAAAAGCGGCTGTCCACTTTCATGCTGGGCGTGCGGTCATTGTGGAATGGACAGCAGACCATGCCGTTTCTCCCCACCCGGATTCCATAGAATGAAGCAGCCTGCCGGGTGGTAACAGACTGTTTCACCGCTTCAAATACATTCAAATGCTCCCTCCATAAAAATACTGGTAGCGGTAAAGCTGCCGGTTATATCATAGCTCCATCTCATGTTTCTTTCTCTGTACTGCCTGTGGCTGCTCCCTCCGGCGCAGTGCGGTATCTACGGCGTTCTGCACCTGCCGTAGCCGTATGACTTCCTCCCGGAGTGGCTTGTGCTGCGGAGACAGTTCGGCATACTCTGTTTTTAACTGTGCGTATTCCTGTTTCCATGCTTTCAGGGCAATGGGTTTTCCGTCCAGTTTTTCTTTCAAAATACGGCGGGCGGCATAAAACAGCCGTAACTCCGCATCGTGGGATGTTTCAAATTTCTCCCTCTGTTTCTTAAACTTGATATTGTTCAATTCCGTATGAACAGGTTTTAGCCGCTGGTAATTCTCGCCCTCCCGTATCAATTCCTGCAATTCCTTTATCCGGGCAGATTTCTTTTTCATGGAGTCGCTTAACGCTTCAAATTCTTCGTTGACAGAGGAAAGACGCTCCTGCAAATCCTCTAATGTGAGCAGCTTGTTTTCCGTCAGATAATTGACGGCTTCGGCAAACTGCTTTAAGTTTCCGGTTCTGGCTTTATTGCTCCATGCCCCTGCGTTGCGCTGGTTGTAATAAGCGATCAACAGGTCGGCAAGGCTCGGTGTCTGCGGTTTGGAAAGTTCTTCTTTTACCTCTGCCATCCAGACAAACAGGGCTTTGATCTTCTTCCTCACATCCTGCATGAGCCGGTTGGTGGCTTTAATCCAGCGGTTCAGTTCCCCTTTCTCGGTGCGGATGCCCTTTGCTTCCATCTGCCGGACATTAGCTCCCTCGTGGACAGTAGGTATCAGGTCAAGCCCCTGCCGCACATAGGAACGGTGGTCGATACGCACATCCAGCCCTTTTTCCTCAAATTTTGTATTAACGGCAGCCGCCCACTGCTCCCGCCAGTGTTCCAGCGTTTCCGGCTCATGCCAGTCTGTTGTATGGACAGCGTTAAACATATAATCGCCGTTTTTATCCCGGATTCGGTTTCCATCTTCATCAAGAAGATATTCCCGACGCTGTTTTTGTCCCCATGTGCCATCCGGGTTCAAAGGGCGCATGGTTGTCATCACATGAAAATGCGGGTTAGGGATGCCGCCGTCCTCTTTCTCCGGGCTGTGAAAAGCAAGGTCGGCAATCATGCCTTTTGTCACAAACTGCTCCTGTACGAACTTCCTCGCCAGCTCCATGTTTTCTTCCAGCGTCAATTCATTCTGCATGGCAATATCAAAGGAATAGGCAAGCTGTGCTTTTGGATGTTTCTCGCAGTTCTCCACAGCATTCCAGAGGGTCGCCCGGTCAAGATATATTTCCGGCGCATGGGGCGGCAGCATGATTTCCGAAGCGATCACGCCGCCCTTTTTGGTGTAGTCGCTGACTTCTCCATAGTAGCTGCTGTAAAGACGCTCCCCGGCTCGATAGGCTGCGCTGGCAATGGCGCTCTGACCGGCGCTGCGCTTGATCTGTGCGATTGAAAAATGATAAAGTGCTATCCTTAGTCACCGCCTTTCTCCTGCCCGGAAATACGGGCGTGGTTCTCTGTGGCAGACCGGATGAAATGCTCCGCCTGCGGCAGATTCAAAATGCTTTCCATGAGGGAATAAAATTCCGCTTCGGATAGCTCCTTTGTCTGTGGTGCAATGCTCTCAATAGCTGCCCCACGGGTAATCAGCCGGTGCGTCCTCTGTTTCCGGGAACCGCTTTCCAGATACGCCTGCCGGTTTTTCAAACGCTGCATTTTCCGTTTTTCCTGTTCCAGCAGGACAGTGGTTTTTTCATATTCCTGCTTCAACTGTTCCAAAGATTTTTCCATGTTCTCACATCCTTTGCTGATAAGATAAAGAAAGACCATCCGCAGACAGTCCGTGTGTCAGTGCTTCTATAAAACCCGATGAAAAGGGAAAACCGCAGAGCGGATTTCTCTTTGCGGCGGGTACACAGGGGATAGCCGCTTTAGCGGCGCAAGGGGGTGTAGCCACCTTGTCGGAGCGAAGCGAACGCAGACCTCGGATTGCTGATTTTATCAGCGGCAGAGGTAAGCTCCGCAGGACGCACGATACATGGTCTTTAGACTATGTATAGAAGTGCGCCCTTAGTTCCTAAGGGATTTTGCCGTTTCCGGCAGTCTTGTCCTTTTTCTTGGAACGCTTGGAAAGATACTTCGGGCAGTCAACCACAACCGCCCGGAAGCTCTGTTTACATTCGTGCTGGCATTTCCGGCACAGTTCGTTGTAAGTGATACGGCTGCGGTCATTTAAGAAGAAAGACCATTCCAGCCGCCGCTTGTTGCTCATTCTTGCCATAACCGGCTCCTTCCTCCGTTTCTATCTGATGTACGCAGATAGGCTGTTTTGGCGTAGCGTTTCGGTATCATTTTTAAGGTTTTTCCCTCTGTATGCCCCTTTGGAAAGTGCGGCGGTATTGCAGTCAGGGGATAATACCTCACGCTTATTTGTCGCTTCCCGGTACGGTTTCAGAGCCTTTTGCCATCCATTCAAAGAAAGCAATTTTGCTGACCTTGATAAGCCTGCCCCTGCGGAACGCCGGAAAGCTGGGGGTGTGTACCAGCTCATAGGCGCTCGCTCTTGAAATTCCCATAATCCGCTGGATGTCCGCCACATCCAGAACCAGAGGTAAATCCTCGTAGCTGTTCAATCTCTTTTTATCGTTCATTCTGTTCCTCCCATAAATCAAATAGGTTAAAATGCTTCCTGTTGCCGTTCTCCCCCAAAGCCGTTTTCCTGCCCCATTCCTGCGGTGTTTCCCTGCATTGGTGCGCCGGATGCGTCACTTCTCCTGCCGGTCATATCCCTTTTGGACGGTCATTCACTTGTCAAGGTACTGTGTGGTACGAAATTACCAACTACAATCATCATAGCGGACCATCATTGACAAAACAATGCTTCTGCGTTACCATGAGTGTAACGGATATAACTAAATTATATAATTACCATAGACAAAGGCAGGGGATAGGGATGGAGAATCAGTTTATACGGCATGAGCCATGTTTTGAGAGGATTTTGTTTGTCCTGACGCTGGACAGGAAGAAAATGAAAGAGCGGATTTTGATTGGGGAAGAACAGCAGATCCGCTTCCAGCTGAACGGGAGCCAAAACGCCGAGGTGCTTTGTGATATGAAACGCCCGCTGGGGACTTTTTTGATAAACTTTGAGCGTGACACGGACAGAGATTGGAACTTATACGGGCTTTCTCCGCTGCGGCAAGCCCTCCGCTCCAACCGATGGAAACAGCCGGAGCTGGAGCAGACGGCAAGCGAATTTCTCTGGGGAAAATATCTTAGCAATGACCCTCTGAAAATGTATGTGGCGTTCCGTATCTGGAACAGCTATCTGCTTGCCAGAGAACCCCGTGACCGTAACGCTGCCTGTGACCGCTTCATGGATAAAATGAGCAGACTGACCGGGGTATTCCAAAACGAAACCATGAGCTTTGACAGGGAGACAGGAAAACCGAAACATTTTCAAGCTGGCAGCCTTTATTTCAAAGGCGCACCGTCAGAAGATACCCGGCTTGACCTCTGGTTCCCGGACAACCGGCGCACAGAAGAATGTGTGTCTGCCTATGCGTCCCTCTACCCGTTGATTACCTATTATCTGAACAGGCTGAATGACTGGGGGCTTTGTTTCCGGCAGTGCAAGGTCTGCGGGAAATATTTTCTGGCAAAGAGCCAGCGATATGAGCTGTGCAGTGACAAATGCCGAAAAGCACAGGCGCTTCAAAACAAGCGGGAATTTGACGAGAGGGCAAGAGAAAATAACTATGACCTGCTTTATAAAAATGAATGCCAGAACTGGCGCAACAAAATAAACCGGGTAAAAAATACCGCAGGCTTTCCGGCTGACCGTCTGGAAAAAATACAGGCTGCCTTTGCTGACTTTAAGAAAGAAGCCTTACAGAGAAAAAAAGCTGTAAAAACAGGAATGGCCAGCCCGAAAGAATTTGCGGACTGGCTGTATCAGCAGAGTAATGTAATTGTTGAGCTGACCGAGATATGAAAAACTTTCTATCGTCAATTTCGCATTATTGCAATAACAGATTGCTTCTTCCATGAATGGTAATATTATCATCAAACTTTTGGAAGAACTATAAATGTCCGAGGTGCCTTTGATTTCGACAGAAAAACAGGCTGAATTGTTACAAAGCTCGGACATTTCAAAAGAATTTTTTGAAAAATACTAAAGAAGCGGAGCAGCTAAAATCTGCTCCGCTTCGATATGATTGATCTAAGGATGTTTTGCTATTTGATAAAACTCACTCTGTCAACCGCAATCGTTCCACAACTGGAAGGTTAACGTCAGTTTTGTAGACCCATATAGGCACAATAA
This sequence comes from Faecalibacterium sp. Marseille-P9312, assembly GCF_902497445.1. Classification (NCBI taxonomy): domain Bacteria; kingdom Bacillati; phylum Bacillota; class Clostridia; order Eubacteriales; family Oscillospiraceae; genus Faecalibacterium; species Faecalibacterium sp. Marseille-P9312. The sequence goes on along the minus strand of NZ_CABVEW010000005.1, from coordinate 91,851 downwards.
GGCAGATTAGCAACACCAGTCCAGACACCAGCACCAGTGGGATAAATGGATAGGAGAAAACAGCATAATAGGCCACTTTACTAAAAACCATATATAGCAAGATGAAGATTGCTGTTCCAATGGTGACTGCAAGGGAAAGGGAAACGCCCCAATAATAGAAACCTTCCATAAATAGCATTCGTTTGATTTGTCGCTTTGTCATTCCAATGCTTTCAAGAACAGCTAATTCATAGCGCCGAGTATTTACATTGACAACCATTGTATTGACAAAGTTCATGACACCAACAAGCAGCAGGATCACGGACAACCCTGTTCCTAAAACCTTTGCTGTAATGAGATATTCCTGCATTTCTTCTCGCCGTTCATATCGGGATATAATATCAATGTTAGCTTGTGATGCGGTGATTTGCTTTAATTCTTGCAGTATACTTTCGTCATGTTGACCATCCGTATCAAAGGCCACGCGGAACACTCTATATTGCGGAAAGAGTTCTTTCAAAGCTGTTTGACTAATATACAAATCAGGAGCCGTCCCTCTCTCATTGTCTCCACCTGCTCGAAACCCTTCATTCAAATAACCGTTCGCTACAATAAAGGAATGCTGTCCGTTCTGCGTCTGGATTGTTATTTCCTGCCCCGGCTGAATAAGGCCTTCTACTGTTTTGGACAGCAGCACAACCTTTCCTTGTTCAAAGGCAGACGTGTCAATAGGCAAGTTTAAGGTTTTATTGATTTCTTCCAAATATGCACTGTCAATTCCAAAAACCCCGCTAAAAAAGTTTTGCTGATAATTTTCTAATTTTGCCGGATCAGAAAAATCAATGCCGTTTACTCCGTCTAATGACGCAAGAAACTCGTGAAATACAGCATCGTCATATACAACATCTGCTGCTACTTGAGGATAAGGTGCATAGGTCAACCTCAAATTCTCAATGCCGTCAAGCTGACCAATCTCTGAAACCATTTCGCTGGAAATTAAATCTTCTCTTTCGTGGATACTATATGTGAGTGCAAAATCGCTTACTCCCCATTGGCTCACATAATTCTCCGGGCTTAAACCATGTAATAGCCCTGTGACGACAAGGAACAAGGAAAGGCCGAAAAAAAGCGATGCAAAAACAAGGGTTGTACTCTTAGCATTACGAAAGACATTGTTCCATGCCATTCTGGACAACTTCATTTTGCTACAATTTCTGGCGCTGCTCTTTGTGCTGGCTGCTGTATATTGGAGTGCTGCTATTGGTGAAACACTTCCGGCAATTTTGGCGGGCTTCATGCTTGCAATCATAACGGTAATGAACGTAAATATGGCCGATCCTATGAAAATAAACGGCGAAAAAGATACTTTTGTTCCCACATCAGAATTTGTTGAATACATCATATTCAGGAAGTAAGGAACAATGCCAAAGGAAACAACCGCACCAAGTAACAGACCAATCGGAATACCAATACAAGAGATTCTGATTGCCTGCTTATAGATAATTCTTTTTATCTGCCTTTGGGTCGTTCCAATCGTTTTAAGACGGCCATAGAATTGCACATCTTTTACGACAGAGACATAAAGAATATTATAAATCAGCAGATAGCCGCTAAAGGATATAAAAACTGCTAAAATTATTACAGCTAAAATAATAGTTCCACCATTTGCCTGTTCTAATGGTGCAATTTCAAATGTTTGCCCTTCTGTAAAGTCAATCTCACGCCGCAATCTTTCACAGTTTTTGTCAGCATTATCATTGCCTTGAAAACGGATCATTGCCGTAACACTATTATCCAGTGATACATTTAAGCTATCCTTAAAAGCGGATGAAACATAAACATAACCACGATTATTTGTGCGCATTGGAATGTAGTCCGTATAGTAGCCCGACAGCAAAAAGGTGTCTGAGACATAATTATAGCTATCGCCAATTTGGTACGACAACACAATCTCCATCCCTATTTGCGGATCAGAAATGCCCATCTGTTCAAGCACCCATGTAGGTAGCATAATTTCGTTTTTACTTGATGGGTAATTTCCTACAACACCTGATATAGTAGGAAGACGGTGGTGTTCCCACTCGGTATCATCTATCCAAACTATACCTAATCTCGCATTTTGCAGTTGCTCTGTATCAACACTGCCTAAACGCTGCTGTATACCTACGTCAAGGACAAGGTTTGATTTTGAAATGTCAACCAACTGATTTTCTGTTACATTTGTGATTCCGACATCAGCGGTAGTTCCCATTAACCGAATTTGTTGCATTTGGTAGGTTTCAAAGTAACTAAAACCAATACTGAATGTCGCAGTTATCATAAATGCAGTTAGCACAAGAGCAATGATTGCAAATAAATTACGCTGCCGTTCACGATGCAAACTGCGCTTTGCCAGCTTCTTTTCAATGTCACTGGTATCATTTTCAAAAGGCCATGTCATAGCTTGCCACCTCCTTATTCCACAATCCTGCCGTCCTCAATGCGGACAATCCGATCTGCAAGGCGGGCAATGTCGTTGTTGTGGGTAATCATCACAACAGTTTGCCGAAACTCCGCACTGGTACGCTTGATAAGTCCCAGCACCTCGGCGCTGGTCTTGCTGTCAAGGTTGCCGGTCGGCTCGTCGGCCAGCACAATAGCCGGTTTGGTAATCAAGGCGCGGGCGATAGCCACACGCTGCTGCTGGCCGCCGGAAAGATTGTTCGGCATATTTTTCAGTTTATCTTCCAGCCCCAGCAGGTGAACGATTTCGTCCAAAAACTTCTGATCCACCGTGTCCCCGTCCAGCTCCACCGGCAGGACGATGTTCTCATACACATTCAGGATCGGAACAAGGTTATAGTTCTGGAAGATAAAGCCGATGTTGCGGCGGCGAAAGATGGTAAGCTGCTCGTCGTTCTTCTTTGCCAGTTCTTCGCCTCGGACAATCACTGTTCCGCTGGTGGGAGTGTCCAGCCCGCCCATCATGTGAAGCAGGGTGGACTTGCCGCTGCCGGAGGTTCCCACAACGGCCACAAACTCACCGTCATTTACGGAGAAGTTCACGCCGTCAAGGGCGCGGGTAATGTTCGGTTCTGTACCGTAATACTTTTTCAGGTCAATCGTCTGTAAAACGCTCATATTCAAAACTCCTTTCAAGGTTTCCTACCTGTTGATGAGTGTATTGTAAAACCCAAATGTCCGCGAAATGTTACAGCGGCTAAAAAAATTCATTGAAAATTGAGGTGAAATGTTACAACGCTCGGACATTTCATTTTATCTCTGCACTTCGGGCCAACTTGACCCGAAGCAGAAAGTTTCTCTCAACGCAAGGGAAGCATAATGGAAAATTCCGAACCCTTGCCCGGCTCCGAAACCACTTTGATATAGCCACCCTGCCGCGTTACGATCTCGCGGGCCAGATACAGGCCAATGCCCACACCCTGCTGTTCGTGTACTTCTTCCTCACGATAGAAGCGCTGGAAGATAGCGGCCTGATTGCTTTCGGAAATGCCCTTGCCAGTGTCGGTCACTTTGATTTCCACATACATTTCCCACAGCACCACAGACACAGTGATTTTCCCGCCTGCCGGGGTGTACTTCACCGCATTGTCCAGCAGGTTAAAGAGGGCTTCCGATGTCCACTTGCTGTCATGGGAAACGGTCAAATCCTCCGGGCAGTCCACGGACACGGCGATTTCCTTTTTCTCCGCTGCATACACGATCCCACTCATGGCCTGTGCCACGGTATCAAAGAGGCGGCCCGGTTTCTTGTCCAACTGGATCACGCCTGTTTCCAGACGGGAGGTTTTCACAAGGGCCTGAAAGAGAAAGTCCAGCTTATCCGTCTGGCTGCGGATTCCCCGGATAAAGTCGGTGCGCTCTGCCTCGGCCATAGGCTTTTCCAGCAGGGTGTCCGTCGCCATTTTCAGATTGCTTACCGGCGTTTTCACCTGATGGGAAATATCCGATACAAGGGTCTGTAACTCCTGCCGTTCCTCGTCCACCCGGCGGCGGTTCTCCTGCATGATCTGGTAAAGCCTTGCCAGCCGGTGTCCGATTCTGGCAAGCTGGGTTTCGCTGTCCTCTGGCCGCTGGGGCGCTTCATTTCCGGCAATCATGTGGTCTAAGGTCTGGCACAGGTCAGCGGTAAACTGTGATAACCGTTTTCCAAACGCCTGCGTCAGTACAAAAATCCCTACAAGGGCGCACAACAGCAGCGCCCCGCCCGTCAGCAGCACCGCCGTCTGTTTTGTCACAAGAAAAAGGGCTATGGTGATCCCGGACATGGAGAGGGCAAACCCTATTGCCACCCGGCCAAACAGCCGCTTTACCGAGAGGTTTTGAAACTTCATTTTGCCTCGCCTCCCGTCCATTGATAGCCCATGCCGTAAACGGTCTTGATGTAGGGCGCGCCGCCGTCGGATTCAATCTTGCTGCGAATCCGGCTGATAGAAGTTGTCAGGGTGTGTTCGTCTACAAACCTTTCGTCTATATCCCACAGCTTTTCCAAAAGCTGCCCACGGGTCAGCACTTGCCGGGGATTTTTGCGGAACAGGTTCAGCATTTTGTACTCCATCGGGGATAGGGTCAGGGGCTTGCCATTTAAGGAAGCCGTCTGTTCCGAGAAGTCCAGAAACAGCCGCCCGTCGTCGTAAATGTCCTTGGCCGGTTTGTGGTGTTCCAGCATGGCGAACATGGCTTTGATTTTCCGCTGCAAGGCCCCGATCACAAAGGGCTTTGTGATGTAGTCCACCGCGCCCACCTCATAGCCCCGTATCTGGTCGCTTTCCTGATCGTTGGCGGTCAGGAAAATCACGATGGTATCCGGGTGCTGGGGCTTTATCAGCTTGCACAGTTCAAAACCGTTCCCGTCCGGCAGGTTGATGTCCAGCAGCACTAAATTAAATTCCCGCTGGCGGATGGCTTCGGCTGCGGTTCTGGCATTTAGGGCAGAAGTCACGCCGTAGCCGTCTGCTGTCAGGTTATAGGCCAACATCTTATTCAAAAAACTGTCGTCCTCGACAATTAAAATCTGCTTCATATCCTCACTTCCTTTGCTTTTTGCAGATAGTATAACAGGCAAATGTCCGTGAAATGTTACAAGGACAAATATATTTATCATTTTACAGCTTTTTTATGTGTACTGCAATTTTATAAAAGAAAGGACAGCAGTATCATCAAATTGCTGTCCTTGCGGTTTATTATAGCTGGTAGTGTATAAGCGTGGGTTCATCATATTTGGTGTGGTATCTTTAACTATGGGAAACTCCACTTTCCCATTTTGAAATAGACTGTCTTGAAACATTAAGCTGCTCAGCCAGTTGTTCCTGTGTTAATTCTCTACTTTTGCGTAGTGCTATAAGTTTTTCTGCGAACTCCATATGCGTTCCTCCTTTTGATTTTGTGTATAAATCTTATCAAAATACTCATTTGCACTCCAGCAAGTGAGCTATACAATTACATGACAAACGGTGGAGTTTAAGCGTTTTCTTGTATATCTTGATTGTCATTCTACTTTATGTGCCTATTTTAGCATAGAAAAAACGTTTTCTCTATTACTCTCCATTATTTTACGGAATAGTGGGCTGTCTTTCTTTATTTTAGTTGTGTTACTTTATCGCACATGAGCATTGAATTGGGGTCGATAGCTGCAAAATTTTTCATACGCATAACAAGAGAACTGACAGAGTGGGAAAAGCCACAAGCGACCTGCTGTATCAATTTGTTTGAGGGGCGAATATCGTTCAGCGGCGTAATGCAATACAGCGCATAGGCAACGATAATATCCTCTCGGCTCCATGCCACGCGTTCACCCATAGTTCAAAATCTCCGTGCATAGCATCAGTATAGCAGATTTTCTGCATTGTGGACAGTTTATCACATACTTCTTGGGATTTGTGGGATAAGATCCTAAGGAATTCTTAAGAAAGCGGTCCTTTTGCCTCTTGCGGAGCGGGGCGGGGGAGAGTATCCTTATAGAAGAATACACAGGAAGTGAGGGTATCCCTATGCACAAAAAAGTTTTGGTATGTCTGCCCCTGAACGACGCCCACCGCGCCGCGCTGGAGGCATCCGTGCCGGAATTTGAATTCCGTTTCAACGCGCTGGACGACGTCCACGCCGAAGATGTGCTCTGGGCCGACATCGTGCTGGGCAACGCACCGGTGTCGATGCTCCGCCAGAACAAGCACATCGAGTGGTTCCAGTCCAACTCCGCCGGCCCCGACGCCTACCTGAAGCCCGGTGTCCTGCCCGAAAACTGCATGGTGACCAACGCCACCGGTGCCTACGGTCTGGCCATCAGCGAGTGGATGCTGGCCATGTGGCTGGGCATCCAGAAGGATATGTTCCTCTACCGCGACCGTCAGAACCAGCGCCAGTGGGCTCCCATTGACCGCCCCGTGAGGGGCATCACCGGGGCGCGGGTGCTCTGCGTCGGCATGGGCGACATCGGCTCCAACTTCGCCCGCCGCGCCCATATGCTGGGTGCTGAGGTGGTGGGCGTCCGCCGCACGGTCCACCCCGACACGCCCTGCCCGGACTACTGCCTGCGTGTGGTGGCCCAGAGCCAGCTGGACGAGGAGCTGCCCGAGGCCGACCTCATCGCCCTGAGCCTGCCCGGCACCCCTGAGACCAACAAGCTGTTCAACGCCGAGCGCTTCGCCAAATGCAAGGATGGTGCCATCCTCATCAACGTGGGCCGCGGCACCACCGTGGACAGCGACGCCCTCGTGGAGGCCCTACGCAGCGGCAAAATTTTCGGTGCGGGCCTCGACGTCACCGATCCGGAGCCTCTGCCCGCCGACCACCCGCTGTGGGGTGAGCCGGGCGCTATCATCACGCCCCACAACTCTGGCAAGTTCAGCCTGCCCAAGACGCTGGACAACATCGTGGACATCTTCATCCACAACCTCAAGCGCTACGCTGAGGGTCTGCCGCTGGACAATCAGGTCAACCGCACCACCCTCTATGCCGCCGACCAGAACGGCGGCCACCGCCTGCTGAGCACCCTGTAAAACGCTGTAACGATGAAAACGCCATCTGCGCCGAGACGCAGATGGCGTTTTTGCTACTTCACAGAGATGACCGGCGGCGGGAAGCTGTCCAGCGCCGTCCAGTCGGGCTTATAGATGCGGAGGAAAAGGTGGAATTTTTCGTCCGAGACGGGGAGCCAGTTGGTAGTGTCCTCGGGCGCGTCCTTGGAGAGGGTGACGTCCACCGAGCCGTCGGCGTTCCGATGGAGGCCGGAACGATCGTTCACGCAGTAGCGGCTGATGGGGTTGTCGATGAGGAAGTTGTCCTCGCCGTAGGCCGTCACCGACCAGAAGCCGTTGCCCACTGTGGGCGGGAGGGCGTCGAAGTGGAGCGTGTAGGTCTTTTGGCCCGTAAGGTCGGCCCCGGCGCTGTCGGTGGAGGTGCGCGGGTAGATGGCGATGTCGGTGGTGTTGGCCCCGAGGCCCATCAGGGCGACCATCGTCCGGTAGTCGTAGGCGGTGCCGAAATTGCCGATGGGGTCGCCATAGTAGATCCACTGGCCCATCTGGCGGGAATAGCGTGCTGCCTGTGCCCGGAGGCTGCTCTTGAGCTGAAGGAGCAGCCGCTTCCAGCGCAGCCCGCCGAGAGGGCCGAGGGCGGAGGCGTCGAACTGCTGGCCCGGGCCGACGGAAAGGGCCGCGAGGCTGCGGAGAAGAGGCGCGTCCGCCTCGGCGGGCGGGTCTGTCTCCATCAGCCGGTTGGCGGTGTCGAAAAACTCCTGCGGCGTCATGGCGAGTACCTTCTGCACCGGGACGAAATCGTTCTCCGGAGAATAGCTCCCTTCCGGCGCAGCGGCCAGCCCGGCGGGGTAGGCCGAGAGGGGCATCAGCTGCATCCGGCCCTGAAGCGCCGCCACGTTCGGCAGGTCGTCCGGCCCGGAGAGCATGATGCGGGCGATGGTCCAGACCGTCCGGGTGGGAATGTCGATGCGCCGGACGCCCTCGGGCAGCGTGCCCTCCCAGCTCGAGTAGGCGATGGCGTAGGCCCCGGGTGCTTCCAGCACGGCGGCGGTGTTCGTCCATGCGTCCAGTACCTGCACGTTGAAAAAGCGGTCGGCCTCCGGCACGACGTAGATTTGAGGCTCGGCGCTGACGTCCAGCCACGCCTGCGTGTAGATGGTGTCCACATTGGGGCTGACGACCGTGCGGCTGGAAGCGTCCAGCAGCTTCCGGGCGTGGATGAACTGGTTGACGGGGGCGCGGCTGGCGGAAGCGGTCTTCGTGTTGGTGGAGACGGTCTTGGTGGCGTCCACGAGCACCAGCGGGAAGGCGTAGAGATAAGCTTCTTCCAGCAGGGTCTGGATGGCAGAAGCCGCATCGGCTTTCTGGGCCGGCAGCAGCGTGACGCCGCAGGCGGCGGCAGCGGCAGAGGAGAGCTTGAGGAAATCGCGGCGGGTCATTTTCATGGCGGGAGTCCTCCTGCTTTGTCAGATTCAGCGGGCCAGAACGATGGAAAGGGTGACTTCCTTGGCGTCGGGCGAGAGGTCGAAGCTGCCGCCGTCCTGTGCGGTGAGGCAGATCGTGTAGACCTTCTTCGCGCTGAGACGGGCCGGGGCATCGTCGAAGTGCCAGTCGGACACCTCGTGGTAGCGGCCATCCGTGCCGAGGGCGAAGAGCTTATAGTCGGCGGCATTTCCAGTCAGGCCGTTGATGCGGAAAGAAACAGTCGTCGCGGGGTGGAGGTTGTCGAGGGTGGCGGTGTGGAGCCAGCTTGCGGGGGTGCCGGCGCCTCCAGCGGCCTGGAACTCTGCCGCCGAAAGCACCCGGCGGGAGGTCTTGTCCAGATCGACTTTGCGGTAGGGCATCTCGGGCAGGAAGACGAAGCGGTCCTGCAGGCGGAGCAGCTCTTTGTAGCCGGTGGGGCAGTAGAGCTTGTTGCCGTCACGGCCCGCGTACATGCCGATGGCCATGTTGTTGTAGCCGTAGAGGGAGGCGACGTCCACAGTGAGGACGGTCTTTCCGGTGTCGAAGTCCAGCACGATGTACTGCCACATGCCGCTGTCCACGTCCTGTACGAAGCCGTAGATGTAGCCGGTGGCGGTGGAGAGCTTCATCATGGAAGTGTCGCTGAGGTCGTCGCGGCACCAGACGCTCTTCATGGTCCAGCCGTCGGCGGTGCGGATGGTGTCCACCCGTTCGACGCCGGGCATGATCATGCAGTTGCCCTTGAGCAGCCAGTTGCGGTCGTAGATGTTCTCGTAGCTCTGGATGGAAGAGTCACTGTCGGGCTTTGCGAGGTTGGGGCTGCCTGCGCCGAACCAGTTGCAGACGATGGTGCTGACCCGGCCATTGCCGTGGTCGTAGACGATGGCCGAATTTTCCACCGACACCGGCATGTTGGCGGGCAGCTCGTCGATGACCGGGTGGCTGGCGGCGACTTCGCCGGTGCGGATGTCCACGGCCATCAGGCTGACGGTCTCGAGGTTGTCGGTGAAGAAGACCAGCTCCCGGCTCAGAGAGGGCGAGCAGCCGCCGCCCCATGCCAGACCGCCGCCGGTGGTGGCAGCGCCTTCGCGGCTGTCTTTTGCGCCCACGCTGTCGTAGGGGGTGCGCCAGACGACTTCAACGCCGCCGTTGGCGCGCAGCAGGTAGCAGGCAAGGTTCGTCAGGATGACCGCACCCTCCCGGCAGGAGGCAATGCCGTTTTCAGCGCCCTCGCCCGGAGCGGGAGCGTAGACATGGACTTCGTGGTCGAGGTCGGCGGTGCCGCCGGCAAGGATGGCTTCGATGGCATTGTGGGAGATGTAGCCCATCGCGCCCTGCTGGCCGCGGCTGGGGTAGATGCGGAAGCCGCCGGTGACGAACCAGAGGTTGCCGTCGTAGTCGAAGACGATGGAGAGCAGATTCTGCTCGAGGCTGCGGCCAAGCACCCGCTCGGCGGCCTCTTTGATGTTGATGTCCAGTACCTTTTCGAAAACCGGCAGAGGCGTACCCTTCTCGTCGGTGGCGCGAAGCATCAGCACATGGTTGTGGCTGGTGGGGCAGACGATGAGGTTGCGCCCGTCCACAAAGGAATAGGAGCTTTGGATGAGATAACCGCCGCCGTCGTGCTTGGCGGGAGAGAAAAAGCCGATGGTGCGGACTTCTTCTGCGTCGAGGTCGCGGATGGCCAGACCGCCCAGGAACGGGCTGACGGGGTTATCGAAGTTGTCGAAGAAGATGGCCGGGGAGGCGTTGGGGTTCGTCTTTTCCATTGCCACGTTGACCTCGGGGCAGATGCCCACGGGGAGGACGGCGTCGGTGGAGTCGGTGTTGTAGCAGTCGTGGTGGATGTTTGACTCGCTGCGGCCCATAAAGGGGTTGGCGTCCACGACTTTCGCCGTCAGAGGCTTCGGCGGCAGGGCGGTGTCTGCGCCGTGGAAAAGGCCGGACAGAAGGCAGTCTGCCCTGGCGGCAGGGGCCAGCTGGCAGGACAGCAGTGTGAGAGCGGAAGCGCTGAGGAAGTTGCGTCGGGTCATTTTCATGGTGGAGTCCTCCTTTTTTGATAACATGACCTCTCAGCCTCCCCTCGGTAGGGGAGGTGGCACGCCGCAGGCGTGACGGAGAGGTTAAAGGTTCAATAAAATATTCACCCGGAACAAACCGTTCTCGGTCTCGACGGTCATAGAACCGCCATATCTGGAAACGGCCGTCTGGATGGAGACGAGGCCGATGCCCATTCCGTCGTGTTTCGTGGAGTGGAGGATGCCCTGCTGGCGCTTGAGCACACCGTCATAGCGGTTCTCTACCAGCAGGCCCAGCATGGCGGGGCTCAGCATCCGGGCCAGCACCTTCACCTGCCGCTGTTCGGGCGGCAGCTTCTGGCTGGCGTGGAAAGCATTTTCCAACAGATTGCCCAGCATCATGCAGAAGTCAGCCTCCGGGATGGCCAGCTGGCGGGGCAGTTCCAGCCGCCAGTCCACCGGCACGCCGAGGCTGTGGGCCTCGTGGTCGTAGTGACCGGCCAGAGCGTCCACGGCAGGATTCGCGCAGAGGGTGGGACGCTCCTCGCTCAGCTCGGATTCGTACTGGTGCAGGTAATTTTTCAGCTCATCCACCTGCCCGGCCTCGGTGAGTCCGGCGATGACGTGGAGGTGCTGGCGGAAGTCGTGGCGGAGATGCCGCGTCTGCTCCATATAGGTCCGAAGCTCGGTGTAGCGGCGGGATTCCACGGCCAGAAGCTGGTTTTCCCGGTCGAGCTGGGCGCTGCGGGTGTACTCCCGGGCCACCTGATACATCTCGTACAGCAGCAAAAAGATGCCCAGCAGAGAGATGGTGACGGCCAGGACAGCAATGATCATCAGACGGTTGATGAGCACAACGGCCGGGTCCAGCGGCATGCAGAAGACGAGGAAAGCCGCGTAGATGGTGGGCAGCGGCCACGCCGACTGCCAGAAGGCTTCGCCCCGGTACTCCCGCAGCAGCCAGCGGCTCCACTGGACGGCGGTGAACCAGAAGATAATGCAGAGCACGGCCGAGAGCCCCAGCTTGAGCAGAGAGGTGGAGACGAGACAGGCCGGGGCGTCGTTGCCCACCTCAGCCCGGGCGTTGAGCACCACGGAAAGCAGGGAGCAGACTGCCGTCATGACGCCGGAGACGGCGAAGAGAAAGGCGGTCTGGCTCACGGAAACTCCCGGACCCACCCGCCAGCGCAGCAGCCAGAACGCCGCCAGCAGGGTGGGCAGAAGCAGGATGTTGCTGTCCAGCTCGAAGATGGCGCAGAGGGCCGCCGCTGCAAGGCAGATGACAGTGACGAGAGTGGCTGCCAGCACAGCGGTGCGCCGGGGAGCCTTCACATGCTCCCACAGGGGCGCGAGACAGAGGAATGCCCCCGGGTAGAAGACGGCGAGGTCCAGAAAATAGCGTCCAAATAAAGAAAAGTCCAAGGTCGGGCCTCCTCTCGGCGTCAAAGCTCCCGCCGCATATGGCGGAACTGATATTGTGTGAACTGGGCGAACAGGGTGTTCTTATCCTTCTGACGCACGGGCAGGCAGGTGCCGTCCAGCATCTCGAAGCAGTCGCTGTCCAGCCGGAGCACCTTGTCCATGTTCAGGATGACGCCCCGGTTGCAGACGATGAAGTTCTCCTGCGCCCGCAGCAGCTGCTCCACCTGGGAGAAGGTGGAGACGGTCCGGCACTCGCCGTCGTCGCTGACGATGCGGACGTAGTGGTTCTGGGCCATGGCGTACTGGATCTTCCGCAGGGGGAGATGTACCTGCTGCCGTGCGATGCGGACTTCCAGCTCCGGTTCGGCCCGGAAGAGCACCCGCCGCAGCTCGTCGGCCAGCTGGAAGAGCTTTTCTTCCCGGTAGGGCTTGAGCAGATAGTCGAAGGGGTGGACGGGGAAGGCGTCCCATACGTATTCCGGGGACGAGGTCACGAACACCAGCAGCAGGTCGGGGTCGGCCCGGCGCAGGATGCGCGCCGTCTCGATGCCGTTGGTGCCTTCCATGCAGATGTCGAGAAAAACGACCTGATAATTTTTTGAGGGGAACGCCGCCAGAAAGGCGTCGCCGCTCTCATAATGGTCACAGACCAATGGTTGCCCGCCGCCGAAAGCCAGCCGCAAAAGGCTCTCCAACCGCTGAGCGTCGGGCAGGCGGTCTTCTACGACCGCAAATCGAAGCTCCATCCTCAGTTCCTCCCTTATGACCATATTATAACATAACCATCGGGGCTTAGACACAGCGATTCACGCAGGAAACGACCCCATTCACGCAGGTTTGACAGTAAAAAAGAGAGATCGGCTTTGGGCAAAGCCGGTCTCTCTTTGAGAAGAGGTCTTGTGGTATCTTAGAGGAATGCGAAGAGGATGGAAGCGATCAGCAGGACGATGGCGCCGCCGATGCGGGAGGAGATCTGTGCGTAGACCATCAGGTCCATCCGCTTTGCGGCACCCAGAACGGCCAGGTCGCCTGCGCCGCCCATGTTTGCCATGCACAGGCCAGCGGTGATGGCGCTCTCGACAGGGAAGAAGCCAACGATCCAGCCGAAGAGAGCAGAGCCGACGCAGCAGCCGATGACGATCATCAGGACGATGACGACGTTCTGCCAGCTTGCCACGGAGAACATGGTGGAGAAGTTGATGGCGGAGATGCCCATGCCAACCATCTGGATCCAGACCAGCTTGTTGCCGCAGAAGTGCTGGCAGCGGCGGCAGGCCTCGCGGAGGTTTTCCGGGATGAGGTTGAAGATGTTGGCCAAAGCAGCGAAGATGATCATGTAAGCAAAGTTGGGGATGGCAACACCGAACACGGTGGGGAGGATCTTCTTGGAGACCAGCTGGCCCAGCATGAAGAAGCCTGCGCAGATGAAGATGGCAGCAGCGATGTCATCCACGGTGACAGCGGGAGCGGGGTTCTTGGACTCGACTTCCAGAGACTTGTTCTTGACGCGGAGCAGCTCGCCGTGGCCGGTCATCTTAGGGAAAGCGCGGCCAATGAGGTCCATGACGACAGCCATCAGGATGGCGACGATATTGCCCAGAGCGAGGATGGCCATGCAGAAGCTCAGGTAGCCTGCGGAGTCCTGACCGGTGGCGTCGGAGTAGACCTGAGCCATAGGCACGGCACCGGCGCCCGCGCCGCCGCCCATGATGGGCAGGACGTAAGAGGTGATGAGGTAGAGCGGGTCGTTGCCGAAGATGAGGCCGGCCACGACGCCGAACACGCAGGCACCCAGCAGGGAGCACAGCAGCGTGGGGATGTAGAGCGAACCGGATTTGATAAGGACATCACGGTCGATGCCCAGCAGGGAGCCGACGACGAGGAAGGTGATGAAGACGTTCAGGAAGCTGTAGCCGTTGATCCAGCCGTCGGAGACGTTGGTGACGCACTCGGGCAGGAGGTTGAAGTACTTGAGCAGACCGGCAGCGAGGAAGCAGAGCATTGCGCCGCCGCCGAGGAACTTGTTCCAGATGGGCAGGCGCTCGCCGATCTCACCGATCAGGATGCCGAAGGCGAACAGGACGGCGACCGCGCCGATCATCTGGTTGGGGATGATGTTGAAGTAGGCGCAGGCCAGCACGATGATGGCGAAAAACGCATAGATGGGAAGCGGCATTCCATAGAACTGGATGGAATTCAGTTTTTTCATTGTTGTTTCCTCCGTTTTACTGGTCAATATCCAGCAGCCATGCCGGATTGTCGTGGGTCATCTTGCGGACTTGCTCGGAGGTGAATACCTCAGACACCGCCTTGAAGTAGGTGGTGTAGCTTTCGTACCAGTAGGGGTTGACGGTCTGGCCGCTGTCGGTGGAGATGACGAAGTGCTCCGGGCCGATGGCTTTCATGGCAGCGATGTTGTCGGGGATGTTGATCTTATAGCTGCCGTTGACGGGCTGTGCGTAGACGGATTCCAGCAGGACATCGTATTTCCGCACGATGTCGGCCTGCTGCTCGGGAGTCATGCCCACCACCCAGAACTCGGGGTGGGTGATGACGATCTTCTCCACGCCTGCGACGCGGGCAGCTTCCACGACCGGGAAGCACTCTTCTGCACCGATGTGGCCGGTGGCCAGCACAGCGTTGTATTGCTTGACGAGGGCGAAAATGTCCTGCAGCTCGTCCACGGCCTTGCCGTCCCGGGTGACGACGACGCCCTTGGAGGGCTCTTTGCCGTTTTTGCGGTAGTGGTTCTCGGCGGTGTTGGTGGGCAGCCAGATGACCTTTGCGCCCAGCTTCAGCGAAGTTTCCACCGCGTCGGGGTTCAGACCGCCCACCGGACGGTTCAGGCACAGCCCGCCGAATGCGGTGAACTTTACGTCCGGGTACTTTTCAGCTGCTACGCGGTTGACCAGATAGGCACGGTCCGCAGTGGGGACGTTGTGGGACTTGAGCACAATGGCACGCACACCCCGCTGAACGGAGGCTTCCATCAGCTCGAGATCGTCCAGTTTCCGCGCACGGACGTCCGGGGCTGCATGGATGTGCATATCAATGATGCCCTGCATTACGTTTTCCATAGATTTTCAGCTTCCTTTCGACGAAACTCTCTTGTACATGGAGTACTTTTCCTGTATTTAGGATAATCGAAAATGGATGATTTGTTAAATAACGGGTTTGTATCTGATGCCATTCCAAAAATGAATGATAAAAATGCAGGAAATGCATCATGAGGACGAAAACATCGTCAAAAATGAGTCAATGCGGGAAATTGGATGAGATTTCCATAGAAAAACGGAATGGATAGAACTGATCCTGCGGAATATGGGACCCCTTTTGAACCGCTGTGCAGACTGACGAAAATATCGACAGGCTTTTGTTAGTTATCACAAAAACATCGAAATGTCGCAAAAAAGCAAAGAGACGGTAAAGAAAAGTCCCCCCTGCGCCCTGAAGTGCAGAGGGGACTTGGAACGATCGGAAGGGAAGAATCAATAGATCTCTTTAATGTTTGCTCATGGTACAGACCATGCGGATGAACTCCCGCACCTGCGGCAGCTCGCTTTCGCGCTTGCGGTAGAGCAGATAAGTAGAGCGGGAGAGCGGCGTGCCGTCGGCAAAGAAAAGAGGCTCCGAGATGCCGTCGAAATAGTTCAGGCAGATCTCCGGCACGATGCTCCAGCCGAGGCCCGCCTTCACCATGGCGACGCAGGTGGACAGGCCGTCCACATTCAGCTGGGAGCGGGGCTCCATCTTGTGCTCCATCAGCCAGCGGGCCTTCATGCTCATATGCTCGGGGTTGGCGTCCCGGCCGATGTACCGCATCTCGTTCAGGGGGACATCGGCATTCTCCCGGCTGCGGATGAGACAGACCGGTTCCCGCTCGAGCAGGATTTTGCCCTCGTCCCAGTCGTATTCGCCCCGCACGATGGCGAGGTGGAATTTGCCGTCCTGCAGCTTCTTGATGCAGTCGCGGCTGTGGTCAGTGGAGACTTTGAGGGTGACGTCCGGGTGCTGGGACGTGTAGGCGGCCAGCACCTGCGGCAGGCGGTATTTGGAGTAGTCGATGGACGCCTCAATGCGCAGGGTGCCGCAGATGGTGTTTTTTCTCAGCTGTAACTGTTCCCGCAGAGTGCTGAAGTCCTGAACAGTGCGCTGGATGACTTTCTGTGCCTCTTCACCGGCAGGGGTCAGGGTGACACCCTGTTTGCTGCGCAGAAACAGCGTCGCGCCAAGCTCCGACTCCATGTTCTGGAGCCGTTTGCTCAGGGTGGGCTGGGCAAGGTAGAGTTTTTCCGCTGTGCGGGTCAGGTTGCCGGTGTCAGCCAGCGTCAGGAAGATCTGCAGGTCTTTTTCGTCCATGTGATGTTCCGTCCTTTTCGTGGTATTTCTTTCAGTATATCGTTTTATAGACGGAAGTTCAAGACCGTGCGTACTCATTTACAGAGACTTGAGGGTATCCAGCAGGTAGGTGGTGAACTCCTCGCTGGTAGCGCCGTCCTTGTCGGTGGTGACGACGAGCTTCTTTTCGGTGTTGCAGCAGATGTCCAGCGCCTTCTCGAGCTTTGCGGTGCGGTCGCCGTAGCCGATGTGGGCCATCAGCTGGCCGGCGGCACGGATCAGGGAGCAGGGGTTCGCGTACTGGCCGCGGCCATGATTGATGAGGAAGGGAGCGGTGCCGTGGATGGCCTCGAACAGGGCGTACTTGTTGCCGATGTTGGAGGAAGAGGCACTGCCTAAGCCCCCCTGCATCTCAGCAGCAGCGTCGGTCACGATGTCGCCATAGAGGTTCGGCAGGACAAAGACTTCGCAGCCCTTGGTGAACTCGGGGTCTGCCATCTTGGCGGTCATGGCATCCACCAGACGCTCCTGCACCTCGATGTCGGGGTATTCGGTCTCGCCGATGTGGTGGACAGCCTTCAGGAAGTTGCCGTCGGCCAGCTTGACGATGTTGGCCTTGGTGATGGCGGTCACATTGTGCTTGCCGTTCTTGCGGGCGTACTCGAAAGCAGCGCGGGCGATGCGCTCACTGCCCTGCTTGGTCTGCACCTTGAAGTCGATGGCGAGGTCATCGTTGACCTGAATGCCCTTGTTGCCCCAGATGTACTCGCCCTCGATGTTCTCGCGGAAGAAGCACCAGTCGATGTTCTTCTCCGGGATCTTGATGGGGCGGACAGCGGCAAACAGATCGAGGCTGCGGCGGAGCAGACTGTTGGCGGAGACCATGTTGGGCATCGGGGTGCCGTCGGGGAACTTATCACCGGCGCGGGGCGTGGTGAAGGGTCCCTTGATAAGGACGTTGCACTCCTTGCAGGCGGCGAGGACATCGGCGGGCAGGCTCTCGCCCAGCTCCACGCGGCGCTCGAAGGTCATGCCCTCGATGATGCGGATCTTCACCTTGCCGCTGGCGATCTCGGGAGCCAGCAACTGGTTCAGGACGCGGAGAGCCTGGGTCATGATGAGGGGGCCGATGCCATCGCCGGGCATGACGCCGATGGTGATGGTGTCGAGCTTGGAGAAGTCGGTGACTTCTTCGTCAGCCTTCATGCGGTCGATGCGGGCGAAGTCGGAGCGGATGAGCTCAGCGAGCTTTTCCTGTGCGGTCTTGATCTCTTCTTCCTGCAGAGCAGTCGTGATGTATTCAGACATAAGTGTTCTCCTTTTCAAAAATAAAGGGGCAGGGGCTGCACCCCGCAGCCTTGGCGGGGACAGCCCCTGCCCTCAGTTGTTTGATGATATTTTAAGTTTGCACTGCCGCCCACTCCGGTAGTTTCCCTGCAAATGGGACCTGAGACCCACGGTTTCGCCCCAACGATTCGCGCCGTGGCCCCACTTCTCTGGACATTTGCTTGGGAAACTCCCCTCGGGTCGGCGGGCAGAGATTACTGATTATTGCGGTAGTAGTTGATGAGGCAACCATCAGCGATGATCTGGCGCTCAGCCTCGGTCAGCGCACCGGTGGAGACAGGGAACTCGGTGACGGTGCCGTCCGGCTTGACAGCGTAAGCAGAGAAGCTTGCCTTGTTCTCCAGAACAGCCTCGCGGATGCTCGGGACAAAGATGTAGTCGCCCAGCTCGAAGACCTCGGGGTTCTCCACGAGGAAGGGAGTCATGCCCCAGTTGATGCAGTTGGAACGATAGCGCTTGGTGGCGTACTGCTTTGCGAAGTTGGCAGAAGCACCCATGACGCGCTGGCAGGAAGCAGCCTGCTCACGAGCGGAGCCGTCGCCGGGCATGTTGGCGAAGATGGTGGAGCCGATGTCGGTGTTGGCGGGGTCGTTGGCGATGCCGGCCTTGGTCAGGGCCTCATAGACCTTCATGACCTCCTCGGGCAGAGCCTTGCCGGCCTCACGGTCGCGCTCGATCTGGCGCATGACCTTGCTGCGGCCCACGTACTGGGGGTCACGGCGGCTCAGTGCGAACTCCGACAGACGCTCGGGGTTGGAGCGGTAGGAAGAAGTCTCACCGGAGGGGATGAGCTCGTCGGTGGTGGTGACGGGGTCGGTGATGTAGGAGCAGACCTTGACCAGCAGGTCGTTGGTCAGAGCAGGCATCTCGGGCCAGTCCTTGATGTTGGGGCCGAAGCGCAGCTCTGCGTCCGGCTCAGCCTTGCCCCAGCCGTTGTAGACGCGCTTCTCGTACAGGGAAGCGTTGTAGTGGTACTCGGGGTTGGTGTACTCCACATCCAGGTCGGTGGCGGCGGTCAGCTTGCCGCCGTTGGCTGCGGTGGCGGCGATGGAACGTGCGTCCATCAGTGCCACGCTGGACATCTGACCCTCGCCCGGCTTGGAACCCTCGCGGTTCGGGAAGTTGCGGGTGGTGTGGCGGACGGAGAACTCGCCGTTTGCCGGGCAGTCGCCTGCGCCGAAGCAGGGGCCGCAGAAGCACTCACGCATGATGGCGCCGGCGTTGACAAGGTCGCTTGCACGGCCATTCTTGTACAGCTCGGCCAGTGCGGGCATGGAGCCGGGGTAGATGCTCAGAGTGAAGACACCGTTGCCGCAGCTCTTGCCGCGCAGGATGTCAGCAGCAGCACAGATGTTGTCGAAGGTGCCGCCGGCGCAGCCAGCGATCTCGCCCTGGTCCACCCAGACAGCGCCGTCGTGGAACTTGCTGTCGAGGTCCATCTTAGCGCCCTTGATCTGCTTGTTGGCCTCTTCCTGCACAGCATGGAGGATGTCGGCAGCGTTGGCCTGCAGCTCGTGGATGGTGTAGGTGTTGGAGGGGTGCATGGGCATTGCAATGGTGGACTCGACGGTGTCGAGGTCGATGTAGACGCAGCCGTCGTAGTAAGCCACATCGGCAGGAGCCAGCTTCTTGTAAGCCTCGGGACGGCCATGGACCATGAAGTAGCGCTGGGTCTGCTCGTCGGTCACCCAGATGGAAGACCAGCAGGTGGTCTCGGTGGTCATGACGTCGATGGCGTTGCGGAACTCGATGGGCAGATTTGCCACGCCGGGGCCGACGAACTCCATGACCTTGTTCTTGACGTAGCCATTCTTGTAGACAGCACCGCAGATGCTCAGGGCCACGTCGTGGGGGCCGATGCCCGGGCGGGGCTTGCCGGTCAGATAGATGGCGATGACGCCGGGACGGGCGAAGTCATAAGTGCGGCCCACCAGCTGCTTTGCCAGCTCGCCGCCGCCCTCGCCGACAGCCATGGTACCCAGAGCGCCGTAACGAGTGTGGGAGTCGGAGCCGAGGATCATGCGGCCGCCGCCTGCCATGGTCTCACGGTTGTAGCTGTGGATGTTTGCCATGTTGGTAGGGACGTAGATGCCGCCGTACTTGTGGGCAGCGGAGAGGGCGAACTTGTGGTCGTCCTCATTGATGGTGCCGCCGACAGCGCAGAGGCTGTTGTGGCAGTTGGTCAGGACGTAGGGCAGGGGGAATCGCTTCATGCCGGAAGCGCGGGCCGTCTGGATGATGCCGACATAAGTGATGTCGTGGCTGGTCATGGAGTCGAACTTCAGACGAAGCTGGTCCATGTCGTCGCTCTGGTTGTGAGCCTTCAGGATGCCGTAGGCCATGGTGCCTTTGGCGGCTTCCTCTTTCGTAGTGGTGATGCCGGACTTCTGAGCTGCCTCTTCGGGGCAGGAGCAGATGGTCTCGCCGTGAACGAGGTAGATGCCGTTGTCATACAGTTTGAGCATAATGTGTGCTTCCTTTCTCGAACTCTCTTTTTTATTTTCATGGCCTTTCTTGGTGGTCGGCCTTCCTTCTGGCACTATGATACCGCAGTCTGGTTATTCTGTAAAATATTTGATTTCGATTGAGAATCATTCCAAAAGTTGATGGATAGCCAAAAGCAAAAGCGGCCCGGAAAAATTTCCGAGCCGCTTTGCGCAAGAAGAAAAAGAATGTAGAAGATATAGGAGATGATGGATGGTAACTTCAGGCCGCTTACTTACGGATGTACAGGGTGCCGTCCATGATGCGGCGTGCGGTGCGCTGGACGGCCACGCCGGAGACGACGATGTCGTTCAGGGGCTTGGTGGGGTCATCCAGATAGGGGTACATGGTCATGACACCGGAGGGATGGCCGATGCGGACGGTCTGCTGGCCGGGCTTGAGAGCGACCAGCTCATTGACCAGAGTGCCGGGTACGAATGCGGCCACGCTGATGGAAGAAGCGCTGGTCAGCGGGCAGGCCTTGTGGCACTTGAACACGCTGATGACGCGGGCGCAGACGTCCATCTCGGAGGCATCGACGGACTTGCCGCTGATGTCGGTGAAGCTGACAGGAGCCGTCACGAAGCCGACTTTCGGGACTGCGGGGCTGTTGGCGGTGGCGTCGGCAGGGTCTTTGGCGAAGCCCATTTTGACGCAGGCAGCACCGCGGATGGCTTCCAGCTTTGCGGCCAGAGCCTTGTCGGCGTCCACCTCAGCGGGCAGCTGGGTGCCGGTGATGCCGAGGTCGGCAGCGCGGACCAGGACCATGGGGTTGGAGACGTCCAGAATGGTGGCCTCGATGGTGCCAAGCTCGCCCAGATCCAGCATTTCCTTGGCGTTGCCGGTGGGGAAGAGCCTGCCGGTCTTGGCGCCTGCCGGGTCGAGGAAGTTGACCTTCAGTTCGCCAGCGGTGCCGTCCACGCCTGCGATGGAGCAGGTGCCTTCGTTGTTGAACTGGCCGTCCTTGATAGGGACTTCCACGTCGATGGTCTTGTTGGTGTTCAGGTTGAACATATGCACCACAGTGGTGGGCTCGGTCAGGTTCTCCACGAGGCCCATCTCCACGGCGTAGGGAGCAGTGGCGGCGGTCATGTTGCCGCAGTTGCTCTTGTAGTCGATCTTGGACTGGCCCACGATGGACTGGCCCACGATGTAATCGACGTCGATGCCGGGGCGGTCGCTCTTGCGGACGACAACGATCTTGTTGTTGCTGGACACGCAGCCGCCCATACCGTCGATCTGCTTGGGGTCAGGGCTGCCCATGGCCTGCACAAAAATGTCGTCCCACTGGTCGCGGGCGGGCAGGTCGCTTTCCAGGAACATGCAGCCCTTCGACGTGCCGCCGCGCATGAATACACAAGGAAATTTACGCATATATCTTCGTCCTTTCGTTCAGAAGCTTTTGGAATCCCGTTCGTTCTGGCTCCATCAAACCACAAAACGAAACCTTTGTAAAATATAGAAATTTTATAGACATCTATTCTTTATAAGAATGGATCGCCCTCTCTGTCTGCTTCGCAGACAGCCCTCAAAAAAAGGACGATGGAAATTTGTGATGAGAGGATGAAGTTTTGTGTTGTTGAAAACTTTCGGCAGACATAGAAAAGCGCACCCCTTCTGCTTCTGTATGGAGAAGGGATGCGCTTCGTTTATACTTCGAGTTCAGGCAAATGCTTTTATTTTTCCCCCATCTCTTTTCCACTTCTTTGCCAAAAAGCAGGATGAAGCACACAAAAGACAACGAAATGCCCGGCACAGAGTAAGCAAAATACTCTGTGCCGGGCGGAGATGAGAAAAAGTTTCTTAGTGGTTGGCGGCGTGGTAGATGGCGATCATGTCGTTGAGATCGAGTTTTTTGGCCGAGCCGAGGGCGGAGCCGCAAGCTTCGAGGCAGCGGCGGGCCATCTCGTCGATCTGCGCGTCGGTGGGGTCGATGCCCAGCTCGTGGAAGCTGGCGGGCATCCCGATGCTGTGGTAGAAGTCCACCATGGCCTCGATGCCTTTCAGGGCAATTTCCTCGTCGGTGCCGTCGGTGGTCACGCCCATGACGTTCCGGGCAAAGCGGACGAAGCGGGGCAGGCAGTCCTTATAGACATACCGCGCCCAGCTGGGCCAGAGGGCGGCGAGGCCCGCGCCATGGGTCACGTCGAACATACCGCCCATCTCGTGCTCGAGTTTGTGGGACATAAAGTCGCCGCAGGCGATGCCGCAGCCGGTCAGGCCGTTGTGGGACAGACTGCCCGCCCACATCACCTCGGCCCGGGCCTCGTAGTTGGCCGGGTCGGTGTGGAGGATGACCGCGTTCTTCATCACGGTGCGCAGCAGGCCCTCGGCCAGCACGTCGGTCAACTCCATATTGCCGCCATTGGTGAAATAGCGCTCCATGGTGTGCATCATGATGTCGGCGCAGCCGGACTCGGTCTGATAGTCGGGCAGGGTCTTGGTGAGCTCGGGGTCCATGAGGGCGAACTTCGGGCGGCTGATGTCGTCGTTGTAGGCCCGCTTCTGGTGGGTGTCCACCCGGGTGATGACGCTGCTGTTGGACGTTTCGCTGCCCGCCGCCGCGATGGTCAGGATGCTGGCCACCGGCAGGCACTTCCTGGCCGTGCGGGTGTGCTCGTACAGCTCCCAGACGTCCTTTTCCGGCTCGGCCAGGCCGTAGGCGATGGCCTTGGCCGTGTCGATGACGCTGCCGCCGCCCACGGCCAGCAGGAAGTCGATGCTGTTCTCTTTGCCGATGCGGATGCCCTCGTAGACCTTGTCGAGGTGGGGGTTCGGCACGACGCCGCCCAGCGTCCAGCTGGAAATGCCGGCCTCGGCCAGAGAATTTTCGGCCCGGTCCAGCACACCGGAGCGGACGGCGCTCTTGCCGCCGTAGACGATGAGGACACGGGTGCCGCCGTATTCGCGCACCAGCGCGCCCACGCGCTGTTCGGTGCCTTTGCCGAAGATGACCCGGGTGGGGGAGTAGAACTCGAAATTGCTTGCCATAGTGGTCTGCCTCCTTGTAAGTGCTGCTTTCTGAGCAAAAGTATACACGAAATAGATTCGAAAGTCTACAGGCCCTGCGCCTGCCGCCACAAAATATCCGGGACAAAACAAAACCCGCATCCTCCCGGCAGGAAAACGGGAGGATGCAGGCTTCATTGGAAAACATCAGACAAAAAACCTGCCGACTCGAGGCGGTTGCAAGCCCTCAGTCGGCAGGATGCTTACTTCTTCGGAGTCATAGCCTCTTGACCTCGATTTCTTCATTTTTCGGTCTGTACCGGACGTTTCATAGAAGATTCTCCTTTGAAACGGTGAAGAACGATTGGCAGGGGAATGAATTTCTTAGTACATTGGAATGACCCTTTTCTTAACTGTTGGAGTGCGGGATACGAATCACAGAGATGAATTTCATATTACCACATTCTTTCGAGTTAGATTTGCGAAGGGAGTGTCATTACTTAGTACATCGGAGTTTCTCCTTTGGAGTTATTCAAATAAGACGTTCCGTGCAAAAGCTTTCTTCATTGGGATCACCTTCGGCGGATCTATTTGAACGCGAGGGATTTTATTTCACAGACTGTTCTGTTATTCGCTTTATTGATGCTCAAGAACGGCTCTTATTGTTGTGTTTTTATACGGGGGAAGCATCCCGTTTGTGGTGAGCCTCTGTTTTGCTTCTCAGCGAACCCCGACAGTCTGTGCGTACTGTGCGGGTTCCATATCGACCATCGGTCTTCGCTCCTTTCTGCTTAAAGTCAGCGGGGTTAGCTCTCATTTGAGCTTCTGCTGTACTTCTCTGGTTTCTGGCTTTATTATACACGCGCGGGCGCGGTTTGTCCATTCGCAGAATGCACAATGAATTATATATATTTTTTCAAGAAATGACAAAAAAACTGTATTGTTCATACAAACGCACGACTGAAACAGCCTCCCTGCGCAGTCTGGACGGCCCGCAGGGCCTTTTGTGGAAAACCTCTGCGCAAGAACTGCCAAACTTCTTCCGTGCTATCTTCCGCCGCGGTGGACAGAACGCCCGGTGAGCCTATATTATTAAACAGGTAATATTACTTAATAAGAATAAGCCGCCGATTAAGAAAATTTCATGTATCACACACTTGACAGCTATATGAATTTTATATATCAGATATACATGGAATGCATAATTCTGCCGAAAGGGTTTCGTTTTACCTCAAAAATGAAACGAACCACTAAGGAATGACTAAGAATTTGGTCAAAATGGACAGTTTGACTGTGCATTATTAAGCAAGATGCACAACATCCCCGGCTGAGGTGTGAAATAAGATATAACAAAAAGTAGAATATCGACAAAAGGGCTTATCAAACTGCACCAATCGTGCTATGATACCAGACGCAAAAGGGCTGCGCTGAGCGCAGAAAGAGGGTGTGTTTCCATAAAAACAAACGCACCTTCTTTGATTTTCAGCACAGCTGCTTTAATAAAAGAAACGAAAGGAGATAGAGTGAAAACGAACGATACCTTTACGCTTCAGGATAAGACTCTGCTCAGAAAGGAGGCAAAGAGATGAACGCATTGACTGCGGCCCTGAAAGAGGAGCTGAATGTGGAGATGATCTCCCTCGGCGGCCTGCAGGTGCCGGAATCCGTGGTGGTCAGCTGGGGCATCATGCTGTTTCTGGTCATCGTCTCCATCCTGCTCACCCGGAACCTCAAGGTGGACCACATCTCCAGGCGGCAGGCCATCCTTGAGCTGGTCGTCACCATGATCGACAACTTCTTCACGGGCCTGCTGGGCGAGCAGGGCAGACGGTATGTGCCTTACCTTATGACGGTGGCTCTCTATATCGCCTGTGCGAACCTCATCGGCGTGTTCGGCATCAAGCCCCCCACGAAGGATCTGAATGTCACCGCTGCGCTGGCACTCATGAGCATCTGCCTCATCGAGTATTCCGGCGTCCATGCCCGGGGTGGCAAGGGCTTCCTCAAGAGCCTCACCGCCCCCACCCCCATCATGACCCCCATGAACATCCTCGAGATCGCCATCCGCCCCACCAGCCTGTGTATGCGACTGTTCGGCAACGTGCTGGGCGCTTTCGTCATCATGGAGCTCATCAAGCTGGTGGTCCCGGTGTTCGTGCCGGCCGTCTTCAGCCTGTACTTTGATTTGTTCGATGGTCTCATCCAGACCTATGTCTTTGTCTTCCTCACCTCGCTGTTCATGAAAGAGAGTATTGGTGGAGAAGAGTAAACATCTCAAAAGCCTCTCCCCTTGGGAGAGGTGTCATCGAAGATGACGGAGAGGGCAAGGATGCTGACAAAAAGCAGAAAACACAGCGATGACCTCGCTCTGACGAAGAATGTTCTTATCGCTGTATGGAAGCTCTGGGAAAGGCGGCTTGCCCTCTCAGGCGCATTCGCGCCAGCTCCCCCAGAGGGGGAGCCTCAAGAAGAATACTGATTTATAAAGGAGAAATAATTATGAACGGACTCGTAGCTCTGGGCGCTGGCATCGCAGCGCTGACTGGTATCGGCGGCGGCATCGGCATCGGCATTGCCACCGGCAAGGCAACGGAGGCCATCAGCCGCCAGCCGGAAGCTTCCGGTAAGATCCAGACCAACCTGCTGCTGGGTGCAGCTCTGGCCGAAGGTACTGCAATTTTCGGCTTCGTCGTTGCTCTGCTCATCATCCTGTTCCTGGGTTGATCACGGAGGCATGACGAATGCTGACTCTGAATCTGAACCTTCTGTATACAGTCGTCAACATTCTGGTTCTGTTTTTGCTGCTGCGCAAGTTCCTGTACAAGCCCGTCATGAACATCATCGCACAGCGCCAGAAGCAGGTGGATGACGCACTGAACGCCGCCGAGACCTCCAAGCAGGAGGCCGCTGCGGCCCTGAACGACGCGCAGGCAAAGCTGCGCAATGTGGACACCGAGGCTGCTGCCCGCCGCACTGCCTACGAGCAGCAGGCCGAAAAGGACAAGCAGCAGCTGCTGGCTGACGCCCAGCAGCAGGCCGACGCCATCCTGGCCGAGGGCAAAGCTGCCGCCGAGGCCGAGCGCCAGCACAAGCTGCGTCAGGCTGACGCCCAGACCACTGCACTGGCCCGCGCCATGTGCGAGAAGCTGCTGGCCCGCAACCTGAACGAGCAGGACGACGCCCGCCTGCTGGACGACCTGTTGGAGAAAGCGGGGGCTGAAAATGGCAAGTGAATTCAGCACCGAGTTCTTCTCGGCCAACCGCATCGTCAAAGCTGACCTCCGTGCCGCCCGCACCCCCCGCGAGGAGGACCTGGAGCGCATCAAGAAAGAGGTCGCGAAGCTGTACGACGCCACCGAGGTCATCCTGAACGTCACGGTGGACGACAGCCTCCTCTCCGGCTATGTGCTGCAGATCGGCGACCGCGTCTTCGATAACTCCGGCCGCCACGCCATCGACCAGATGATGGCCGACAAGCCCTCTCTGGCCACCCTCAAGACCCGCATCGAGGACTACAAGCCCGCCGCTACCAGCGAAGAGGGCGGCGTGGTCATCTCCTCCGCCGACGGCATCGTGGAAGTGGAAGGCATGGACCGCGCCGTCTACGGCGAGATCGTCACCTTCGAGAATGGCGCCAAGGGCATGGTGGAGAGCGTCGAGCCGGGCCGTCTGGGCATCATGCTCTTCGACGGCGCTGAGACCGTCGGCGTCGGCACCATGGTCACCCGCAGCGGCAAGCGCGCCGGCATCCCGGTGGGCGACGGCTTCCTTGGCCGCGTCATCGACCCGCTGGGCGAGCCCATCGACGGCAAAGGCCCCATCGAGGCTGTGGGCTACAACCCCATCGAGAAGCAGGCCCCCGGCATCCTCGAGCGCCAGAGCGTGGATACGCCGCTCCACACCGGCATCCTCGCCATCGACTCCATGTTCCCCATTGGCCGCGGCCAGCGCGAGCTGATCATCGGCGACCGCCAGACCGGCAAGACCTCGATCGCCACCGATGCCATCCTGAACCAGAAGGACACCGGCGTGCTCTGCATCTACGTCGCCATCGGCCAGAAGGCTTCTTCCATCGCCCGCGTGGCCGAAGACCTGAAGAAGCACGGCGCGATGAGCTACACCACCATCGTGGCGGCTACCGCTTCCGACAGCGCCCCGCTGCAGTACATCGCACCTTACGCCGGTACGGCTCTGGCCGAGTATTTCATGGCGCAGGGCAAGAGCGTCCTCATCGTCTACGATGACCTCTCCAAGCACGCGGTGGCATACCGTGCCATCTCCCTGCTGCTCCGCCGCTCTCCGGGCCGTGAGGCTTACCCCGGCGACGTCTTCTATCTGCACTCCCGTCTGCTGGAGCGCTCCTGCCGCATGAGCGATGCACTGGGCGGCGGCTCCATCACCGCGCTGCCCATCGTTGAGACTCAGGCAGGCGACGTGTCCGCTTACATCCCCACCAACGTCATCTCCATCACCGACGGTCAGATCTTCCTCGAGAGCGCTCTGTTCAACGCCGGCAATCGCCCGGCTGTCAACGTGGGCCTGTCCGTCTCCCGTGTCGGCGGCGCAGCCCAGACCAAGGCCATGAAGAAGGCCAACGCCAACCTGCGTATCGAGCTGGCTCAGTACAAGGACATGGAGTCCTTCGCGCAGTTCAGCTCCGATCTGGACGCCGAGACCCGCCATCAGCTCGAGCACGGCAAGGCTCTGACCGAGATGCTCAAGCAGCCGCTCTATCAGCCCAAGACCGACGCCGAGCAGGTGGTCATCCTTGTGCTGGCTTCCCACGGGATGCTGGACGAAGTGCCTCTCGCTGAGCAGCGGGCGCGCACCGCTGCCTTTGTTCGCCAGTTCCATGCAGATGTGTCCGGCACGATGGATGCCATCACGGCCACCGGCAAGCTCACTCCCGAGCAGACCGACACCATCCTGAACGCATGGAAGGCCTACGAGGGAGGCGAGAGTCATGGCGTCCAGTAAGCTGCTGAAAGAGCGCATCGAGAGCATTCAGGATACCCGCAAGATCACGAACGCGATGTATCTGATCTCTTCCTCCAAGCTGCGCAAGGCACGCAAAAACTACCAGAACGTCCTGCCCTACTTCACCCGCATGAGAGACACCATCTCCCGTGTCGTCCCCCATCTGCCTGATGAGCCGGTGCATCCGTTCTTCCACGAGCGGAAGAGAGAGGACGGCGATCCCCGCCGCGCCTATCTGGTGCTGACGGCAGACAAGGGCATGGCAGGCTCTTTCAACCAGAACGTGCTGAAACTCCTGCTGGAAAAGGCTGACAGAAACGACCGTTTCTATGTCATCGGTCAGGTGGGCTACCGCGCCCTCCGCAAAGACCCTCGCCTGGTGCGGGAGTTCCAGTACGGCGCGACTGCCCCGTCGCTGCAGCGCGCCCGTGACATCACGGTGGACGCCATCGACGACTTCAAGTCGGGCAAACTGGATGAGATCTATCTTATCTACACCAAGATCCAGAACGCGCTCACCAGTGAGCCGGTCATGGTGCGTCTGCTGCCGCTGGACCGCGAGCATCTGCAGCCCGCCCCCAAGGGTCTGGGCGACCCCCGCGGCGAAGTTGAGCTGGTGCCGGACGCATGGACGGTGTTCGAGCAGACCGCTCCTATCTATATGCACGGCATGATCTTCGGTGCCATGACCGAGAGCTTCTGCGCAGAGCAGAGCGCCCGCATGACCGCCATGGATTCGGCCACCAAGAGCGCCAACGATATGATACGCGACTTGCAGCTGGAATACAACCGCACCCGCCAGGGCTCCATCACTCAGGAGATCACCGAGATCATCGGCGGCGCGTCTGCGGTGAAATCACAAGAATAACCTCTCCGTCAGCGCTTGCGCGCTGCCACCTCTCCTATCGAGGAGAGGCTTTGGCATTCCGCAAAGCTTCATCTCTTCGCCAGAGGCTCCCCTCGGTAGGGGAGCTGTCGAGCGAATGCGAGACTGAGAGGTTGACACATCTAAATATACGAGGCAAATCTATGATACAGGGAAAAATTATTCGCGTGGCCGGCCCTGTGGTGGACGTGCAGTTCACCGCAGGCCGACTGCCTGCCCTGCAGGAAGCGCTGACCGTGACCGCAGAAGGCACCGAGCGCACGATGGAGGTGGCGCAGCACGTCAACGAATCGACGGTGCGCTGCATCATGCTCTCGGCCAGCGAAGGTCTGGGCAAGGGTATGGAAGTCACCGCCACCGGCCACGGCCTGACTGCCCCGGTGGGCGAGGCCACGCTGGGCCGTATGTTCGACCCGCTGGGCCGACCCATCGACGGCAAGGGCTCTGTGGACGATGTGCCGCATTGGCCCATCCACCGCAAGGCCCCCAGCTTTGCAGAGCAGAAGCCCGCTACTGAGATTTTGGAAACGGGCATCAAGGTCATCGACCTGCTGGCCCCCTACGCCAAGGGCGGCAAGATCGGTCTGTTCGGCGGCGCAGGCGTCGGCAAGACCGTCCTGATCCAGGAGCTGATCCACAACGTGGCCACCGAGCACGGCGGCTACTCCATCTTCACCGGCGTCGGCGAGCGCTCCCGTGAGGGCTGCGACCTCTGGGGCGAGATGAACGCCTCCGGCGTCCTGAACAAGACCGCGCTGGTCTTCGGCCAGATGAACGAGCCCCCAGGAGCCCGTATGCGGGTGGCGGAGACCGGCCTGACCATGGCCGAGTATTTCCGCGAGGAGACCCACAAGGACGTGCTGCTTTTCATCGACAACATCTTCCGTTTCGTGCAGGCCGGCTCTGAGGTCTCTGCTCTGATGGGCCGTATGCCCTCGGCTGTCGGCTATCAGCCCACGCTGGCCAACGAGCTGGGCGCTCTGCAGGAGCGTATCACCTCCACCCGCGACGGCTCCATCACCTCGGTGCAGGCCGTCTACGTCCCCGCTGACGACCTGACCGACCCTGCTCCCGCTACCACGTTTGCACATCTGGACGCAACCACCGTTCTGAGCCGTAAAATCGTCGAGCAGGGCATCTATCCCGCCGTGGACCCGCTGGCTTCCACCTCCCGCATTCTGGAAGCCGACATCGTGGGCGAGGAGCACTACCGCGTGGCCCGCAAGGTGCAGGCAACGCTGCAGCGCTATCAGGAACTGCAGGACATCATCGCCATTCTGGGCATGGACGAGCTGGGCGAGGAAGACAAGCTCACCGTCACCCGTGCGCGTAAGCTGCAGAAGTTCCTGTCCCAGCCCTTCTCGGTGGCTGAGAACTTCACCGGCCTGCCCGGCAAATATGTGCCGCTGGCCGAGACGGTCAAGGGCTTTGCCGCCATCGTGGACGGCAAGTGCGACGACCTGCCCGAGTGGGCCTTCTTCAACGTAGGCACCCTCGACGACGCCCGCAAGAAGGCAGCGGACAAGCTGGCGGAGGAAAAAGGCGGTGAGGCCTGATGAACAGCTTCATCCTCAACATCACGGCTTCCAGCGGTGAGTTCTATCAGGGCAGCTGCGAGAGCATGGTGCTGCCCGTGAAGGACGGCGTCTACGGTGTTCAGGCCGGCCACAGCCCGGTGCTGGTGGCTATCCACATGGGGATGCTCAAGTTCACTGTGGACGGCGAGACCCGCGAGATTCTGGTCGGCGACGGCATCGCTGAGGTGACGCCCACCTTCGTGCTTCTGCTGGTGGACAGCGCCGAGCGCCCCGAGGACATCGACAAGAACCGTGCCGAGGCCGCCCGCATCCGCGCCGAAGAGCGCCTGCAGCATAAGCAGAGCATGCACGAGTATTACCAGACCAAGATCGCTCTGGACCGCGCCATGCAGCGTCTGCAGACTGCTGCCAAATACAAGCGATAAAAGAACCCTCTCTGTCATTGCTTCGCAATGCCACCTCTCCCGAAGGGCAAGGTCATGCTGCCTTTATCCAAGGCGCTGCATGAGCTCCCCCTTCGGTGGAGCTGGCGCACGAAGTGCGACTGAGAGGGTTTTTCTTTTCCCTCTTGACACCTATCTCACAAAGTGATATGATTTTAATATCAAATCAATCACTTCCACACCCATCAAAGGAGGGAACTTCATGGAAGAAAAAGCTCTCACCGCCAAAAAAAGCGGCTTCTCGATGCTGCCGCTCTGCTTCATCGTTTTTGCGTCGGGCACAGCGCTCTTCGTGTACGCCATCGGTCATCTGGAACGCGGGGAAAACGCCCTCGGCGGCTTCCTGCTCGTCGTCGCCATCCTCGGCTACATTGCGGGCATTATCGCCCTCCCGGGCTTCAAGGTGCTCAAGCCGCAGGAAGCGCTGGTGCTCACCCTCTTCGGCCACTATGCAGGCACCCTGCGGGAGCCGGGCTTCTACTGGGTCTGCCCCTTCTGCACCGCCGTCAACCCGGCGGCAGGCACCAAACTGAGCCAGAGCGGCGACGTGGACGGCGGCGCAAAGGCCGTCTCCCAGAGCGACGGCATGGGCAAGAAAATTTCTCTTAAAATGATGACCCTCAACAACTCCCGGCAGAAGATCAACGACTGTCTGGGCAACCCGGTGGAGATCGGCATCGCCGTGATCTGGCGGGTCACCGACACTGCCAAGGCGGTGTTCAATGTGGACAACTACAAGGAGTACCTCTCCCTCCAGTGTGACAGCGCCCTGCGGAACGTGGTGCGGGTGTACCCCTACGATGTGGCCCCCAACGTGGACACCACCGGAGACGGCGTGGCCGACGAGGGCAGCCTGCGGGGTTCCTCGGAGGTGGTGGCGGCCCGCATCCGGGACGAGATCCAGAAAAACGTGGCTGAGGCAGGCATCGAGGTGGTGGAGGCCCGGATCACCTATCTGGCCTATGCGCCGGAGATCGCCGCAGTGATGCTCCAGCGCCAGCAGGCCAGCGCCATCATCGACGCCCGCAAGATGATCGTGGACGGCGCCGTGGGCATGGTGGAGATGGCACTGGACCGGCTGAGCGAAAACAACGTGGTGGAGTTGGATGACGAACGGAAAGCGGCCATGGTCTCCAACCTGCTGGTGGTGCTCTGCGGCAACCGGGACGCACAGCCCATCGTGAACAGCGGCAGCCTGTACTGATGGCAGAGCCCAAAAAGCAGATCCCCCTGCGCCTGAACGCAAAGCTCTATGAGGCCCTTGCCGCATGGGCTGAGGACGATTTCCGCTCGGTGAACGGGCAGATCGAGTATCTCCTCACCGAGTGTGTGCGTCAGCGCAAAAAGAACGGCCGGTACGTCTCCGATCAGATCGACCTGCCGCCGGAGCTGGATATTGAATGACCCTGCTCCCCTCCGGGGGCAGGCCTTGCAAAAACGCCGATGGTATATCGGCAGGGAGGATGACTATGACAGTAGGTATGGTACCCGGGGCAAGCATCGCAGGCATGGTGTTTTCCCTTGTCGTCTCCTTCGCACTTCCCATAGGCCTCTTCGTTTACGCAAAGAAGAAGCTGGGCGCGAAGACGGCACCGTTCTTTATCGGGTGCGGCGTTTTCTTCGTGATGGTGCTGATGCTGGAAGCTGCCATCCATCGCATCGTGTTCCAGCTGGCCGGAGAAGCGCTGACCGGAAGCGTGATCCTATACGCAGTCTATGGCGGCCTGATGGCAGCTCTTTTTGAAGAGACCGGTCGTTACATTGCCATGAGGTTTCTGGTGAAGCCGATGGACTTTCCGAATGCCTTTATGTATGGTGCCGGACACGGCGGCGTGGAGGCAATGCTTCTGTGCGGCGTGGCATCTATCAGCAACATCGCAAGTGCCGTGATGATAAATTCCGGCACCATGTCTGCACAGCTGGCGACTCTTGACGCAGAGAAGGCGGCAGACACGGCAGCGGCTCTTTCGGCGCTGTGGACGACACCGAGCTTGACGTTTTTTGCAGGCGGCGTAGAGCGGATCATTGCGGTGGTGCTCCATCTGAGCCTGTCGATTCTGGTGTTCCAGTCCATCCGCAAAAAGGCCCCCATGGAGCTGGTGCGGGCCTACCTGTTCCACTTTGTCATCGACTCGCTGTCCGTTCTGCTCAGTGCAGTGGCATCTGTCTGGGTGGTGGAGCTTGTCACTGCACTCGTGACCGGCGGGGCTGTCCTAATGGCAAGGTATGCCTGCATGGAAGAGTGAACGCGCGGAAATATTCTTGATATGTAGTATATAAAAGTCCCCTCTTCGTCATTGGAGCAAGAACCGTGACGAAGAGGGGACTTTCGCTTTCTGTTACTTTTTCTCGTGGTCGGCCCAGCCGCTGGACTGGATGACTTCGCCGTCCGGGGTACACCAGAGGGCCTCCACACCGTCGAGGGACTCGATGAGCTTCTGGCCATCCTCAAGGGACATACAGAACAGGCCGGTGGTGAGGCAGTCGGCTGCGCCGGAGTCGGGGGAGAGGACGCTCACGCTGTCAAAGTAGCGGGCGGGCCAGAGGGTATCCGGGTCGATGAGGTGATGGTAGCGCACACCGTCCACGACGTAGTACCGCTGGTAGTTGCCGCTGGTGACGAGAGCCATGTCGCTCATGTTGACACCGGAGACGTAGGAAGAGCTGGCAGTGTAGACGTCCGAGGCGTTCCACGGGTTCTCCACGCCGCCCGACCACTGGGAGCCGTCGGGCTTCGTGCCGATGGCGCGGAGGTTGCCGCCCACGCTGATGAGGGCGCTTTTCAGGCCCCGGGCCTCGGCGGCCTGTGCCGCCATCTCCACGGCGTAGCCCTTACCCACGCTGCCCACATCGAGGGACATATCCGGGTCGGAGAGATAGACGGTCTTGGCGTTTTCGTCGATGACGAGGTTGGAGATGTCGCAGTGCTGGGCGGCGGCATCCAGCGCCTCCTGTTCGGGCAGCTTGTTGTCCGCCTCGTTCGTGTTGGCTTCGGCGGCCTCGCGGTAGTCGTGCCAGATGCGGAGGACGCTGCCCATGGCGATGTTCAGCTTGCCGTTTGTGGTGTCGTACATCTGCCGGGCCAGTTCCAGCATCCCGAGGATCTTATCATCCACCTGAACGGGGGCGACGCCTGCGTTGTCGTTGATGGTCTTGACATTCACCACGCCGTCATAATCGTTGTAGATATCGTAGAGACGGTGGTATTCCAGCAAATCGGCGTGGAGGGCGTCCATCTGACGGGAGAACTCCTCCTCGCTGTCGCAGTAGGCGATGACCTGCGTGACAGTGTCGAAGGCATCGTAGAAGATGGTGCTGTACCGCTGGGCGTCGGCGCTCACGCCCGAAGAGGCAGGCTTCTGGGTCGAGCCGCAGGCGGTGAGGACGCCGAGGCAGAGCGCCCCGGTCAGCAGAGCGGAAACGAAACGCTTGATGCTCATGCCTGCTCCTTTGCCGCAGCGGTGAAGGTGGCATGCTCTTCCGACAGGTGGGCCAGCAGGTCGCCGAAGACCCAGTTCTTGTTGGACGGGGTGACCACGGCCTTGAGGGGGATGTTCACCTGTGCCTGCTTCATGAGGTCCAGCAGGGTGTCGAGGTCTTTCTCCCTGAAGTTCGCCAGCACCAGTGCGGGAGGGTAAGCGCCCGGTTCCAGCACGAGGGTGCGGGAGGCTTTCATCTCCACCTCGCCCAGCAGCTGGGCGACGGTCTTGCCCGCGTCGGCAGGGGAGACGAGAAGCAGCTTCATGCCGAAGGCGGGAGCCATCCCCTCGAGGATGCCCCGGTCGGCGGCGGACAGGTTCCAGCCCAGCGCCAGCGGGACGCCGGCGTTCTGGTTGCGTGCGATATGTGCTTTCATAGTGTGAACCTCTTTCTTTCAGAGTGAAGTTTTTTGTAAATACACTATAGTATAGCACAGATAACAGGAAAAGAAAACGACTGCCGACCCTTTTTGCAAAGCGGGCAGCAGTCGAACAAGAAAGACGCTATTGTATTTTGTCAAAAGTTGTGATATTCTGAAACTGCCGTCAGAAAAGGCGGCAGGCACTGTCTGCAAATGCAGGTGGTCACGCTCCTCCGGCGAAGCGCCAGTGGAGACGAAAATCTTTTTGCTTCCCCTGACGCGAGAGCGAAAGGGGGGGATGTTCCATGACGTTTGAACAGGTCGTATTGTTGCTCACGCTTCTCGGCGGGGCAATCTACATTACCTTTGAAATCAGCTGGACCATTTTTAACAACAAAAAGAAATGACCGCCCATGCCTCTCCAAGCAAGCGGTCATTCTTTTTGACTTAACGCCGGAAGAGCGCTGACCATTTGTGGGACAGTGCCTTCTTTATTTGTAGTATAATCGTTTCAGCGTGAATTGTCAACGCTAAAAGCGTAACTTAGTTCATCTTCTTGCCGAAGAACTCCACTTCCTTACGGATGAAGCCCATCAGCTCATCGAACTGGTCGGGGGTCAGGCTTTGTGCGCCGTCGCACTTGGCCTTGGCGGGGTCGTTGTGGACTTCGATCATCAGGCCGTCGGCACCGGCGGCGACAGCGGCCTTGGCCAGCTGAGGCACCATCCATGCGTGGCCGCAGGCGTGGCTGGGGTCTACGATGACGGGCAGGTGGGTCATCTTATGAAGCATGACCACGCCGGCGAGGTCGAGGGTGTTGCGCATACTGGTCTCAAAGGTGCGGATGCCGCGCTCGCAGAGGATGACGTTCTCGTTGCCCTCGGCCATGATGTACTCGGCGCTCATGACGAACTCCTCAAGGGTGTTGGCGAGGCCGCGCTTGAGCAGGACAGGCTTTTTCTGACGGCCTACAGCCTTGAGCAGTTCGAAGTTCTGCATATTGCGGGCACCCACCTGAATGAGGTCTACGTTCTCGAAGAGGGGCAGATGCTCGGTGTTCATGATCTCGGTGACGATGGGGGAGCCGGTGGCACGGCGGGCCAGCTTGAGCAGGTCGAGACCCTCGCTGCGCATCCCCTGGAAGGAGTAGGGGGAAGTGCGGGGCTTGAACGCACCGCCGCGCAGCAGGGAAGCACCGGCTGCCTTGACGCGCTGGGCGCAGTAGGTGATCTGCTCCTCGCTCTCGATGCTGCAGGGGCCGGCGATGACAGCGAAGCTGCCGCCGCCGATCTTTACGCCTTCCACGTCGATGACGCTGTCGTCCGGGTGGAACTTGCGGTTGGCCTTCTTGTAGGGCTCCGACACACGGCGGCAAGTCTCGACCACCGGGTTTGCCAGCACCCAGCTCTCCGCGATGGCCTTGGTGTCGCCGATGAGGCCGAGGATGTGGGTGTCGCTGCCCTTGGAGTCGTTGATCTGCAGGCCCATGCCTTCCAGCTCGGTGCAGAATTCATGGATCTTCTCTTTGGGGGCGTCCTGTTTGAGTACGATGATCATGGCGGGTTCTCCTTTTCCTGTTCTGGTACGGCAGGGGAGATGAGGCCGCCTTGCCGTTGATGTTTCCGTATTACAAACTTCAGTATCGTGAAGTGATTGAGCATGGACATAGCATAGCACTTCAGTTTCATGAAGTCAATAGCCTTTCCGAAATTTTTTGAATTTTGGGAGAGAAAGTGGTAAAATAAAGTAGCCCTCTCAGTCTGCTTCGCAGACAGCTCCCCCAAAGGGGGAGCCTCTGGCGAAGAGGAGAAGTTTTCCGCTATGCCAAGGCCTCCCCTCGGTAGGAGCAACAACGACGACCGCCGCCAGTGGCGGAAACAGGGAGTCGCTGTTGGGGCCGCGGCCAGCAAGACGCAAGCAAAGCGCTGCGGCTGCTGGGTGCCGCAACCCGGGCAGTGGCACGCCGTCAGGCGTGACGGAGAGGTTAATATAATAATAGAGGTCTTACATATGGGCAAAGAAGCAAAAACCAACGTCATGCGCATTCTGGAGCGGGCCAAGGTGGCCTACACCGCGCATGAATATCCCCACGAAGAGGGCGTGGCCGTGGACGGCGTGACCGTCGCCGCCAGCATCGGCGAAGACCCTGCCTGCGTCTACAAGACGCTGGTGACGCAGGGAAACAGCAAGAACTACTTCGTCTTCGTCATCCCGGTGGCGGCAGAGCTGGATCTGAAAGCCGCCGCCCGCAGCGTGGGCGAAAAAAGTGTGGCGATGATACACGTCGCTGACATCAACAAAGTCACCGGCTATGTCCGGGGCGGCTGCAGCCCGGTGGGCATGAAAAAGCAGTACACCACTGTTTTTGATGAGAGCGTGCTGAGCCAGCCGAAGGTCTATGTTTCCGGCGGGCGCATCGGTACGCAGGTCTGCTGTGTGCCGGCTGACCTCATCAAGGCCGCACGGGCTTCTACGGCAAAGATCATCTTCTGAAAGCCTGGTACGATAAACTCACCGCGCAGCGATAAGCAGACTTTTGGTCAGAGAGATATTAGCGCTGTGCAGAGGCTTTGTCTTTGGCATCTCTGCCCTCTCAGGCGCTTCGCGCCAGCTCTCCCAAGGGGAGAGCCTTTAAGAGGATATTTATTATAAAAAGATTTTCTGAGAAGTCGTACTTAAAAAGAAAAACAGTGTCGAAACTGCACAAAATTTTTGAAAGTTTTTTGACAGCAGGGAACACAAGGGAAAATTTGTCCGAACGCTCTTTGCAAAGGCGTTTTTTTGCCGTATACTGTAGTCAGACGGCGGACGGAAGAGCGCATGAACTCTTTTTCAGCCGGAGAAGAACAGCGTGGACAACGAGGTTTGCGGAGGATGAGCAGAATGCGAAATGAGCTGCTGGGTACCATGTGCCGTCCCGGTACGGGAATGCATCAGGGGCTCCGTGTAACCTGCTGCGGGTCCAGTCTGTCCAGAATGAAATAAAAGGCCGTGGTGTAAGTGCATCACAGCCTTTTTTGTTTTTCGTCGCGGGAGATAGAGAAAGAGAGGTTGGATACAGATGATTCGTAAAGTGGCAGTCATTATGGGTTCGGACAGCGACTGGCCGGTGGTGAAAGGTGCCTGCGCCCAGCTCAAGGCGCTGGACATCCCCTTTGAGGCACACATCCTGTCGGCCCACCGCACCCCTGCCGAGGCAGCGGAGTTTGCCAAGAATGCCAGGGCCAACGGCTTCGGCGTCATCCTCTGTGCAGCAGGCATGGCGGCCCATCTGGCCGGTGCTTTTGCCGCAAACACCACCCTGCCGGTCATCGGCATCCCGATGAAGGGCGGCGCGATGGACGGCTTGGACGCTCTGCTGGCTACCGTCCAGATGCCCAGCGGCATCCCGGTGGCCACGGTGGCCCTGAACGGCGCGAAGAACGCCGCCTGGCTGGCCGCTGAGATCCTGGCCCTCGGCGATGAGGCACTGGCTGCGAAGCTGGATGCTGAGCGCGTCGCCATGGCCCGGCAGATCGCCGCCAAGGAAGAAAAACTGCAGAAAGAGATCGAGGAACTGTAATGTCTGATTTTGCATACCCGCTTCACGAAGAGTGCGGCGTTTTCGGCATCTATGACCGTGCCGGCACCGAGGATGTGGCCGCTGCCGCCTACTCGGCCCTGTACGCGCTGCAGCATCGCGGACAGGAGAGCTGCGGCATCGCCGTGAACGACGACGGCGTCATCAACGGCCACCGGGACCTCGGCCTTGTCAATGAGGTGTTCACCCCGGCGGTGCTGGGCTCGCTGGCAAAGCCCACGGCCCACATGGCCACCGGCCATGTCCGCTACGCTACCTCCGGCAGCCGCATCCGGGCCAACGCCCAGCCCATGATCGTCCGGCATGGCCGCGGCACCATGGCCCTCTGCCACAACGGCAATCTGACCAACGCTCTGGAGCTGCGCCGCCAGCTGGAAAACGAGGGTGCCATCTTCCACGGCTCCTCCGATACCGAGGTCATCTGCTACCTCGTCACCCGCAACCGCCTGCGGATGGGCAGCATCGAGATCGCCATCAGCAAGACGATGGACGTCCTCGAAGGTGCTTACAGCCTTGTGGTCATGTCGGCCACCAAGCTTATCGCGGTCCGTGACCCCCGCGGTTATCGCCCTCTCTGCATCGGTACCCTGCCGGGCGGCGGCTACGTCTTTGCCAGCGAGAGCTGCGCATTGG
The DNA here is from genome assembly GCF_902497445.1 of Faecalibacterium sp. Marseille-P9312. Lineage (NCBI taxonomy): Bacteria > Bacillati > Bacillota > Clostridia > Eubacteriales > Oscillospiraceae > Faecalibacterium > Faecalibacterium sp. Marseille-P9312. The sequence continues at coordinate 52,975 of NZ_CABVEW010000005.1, read as the reverse complement.
ACGCCGTGGGCGCGACCCTGCTGCGGGACGTAGAGCCCGGCGAGATCGTCATCACCGACACCAAGACCGGTGAGCTGCGCTCCATCAAAGACCACTGCGGCCGTCCCGACCGCCAGATGTGCGTCTTCGAGTTCATCTATTTCGCCCGCCCGGACAGCATCATCGAGGGCAGCTCGGTGCATGAGGCCCGCAAGCAGGCAGGCCGCTTCCTGGCCCAGGAACACCCCGTGGAGGCCGATGTGGTCATCGGTGTGCCGGACTCCGGCCTCGACGCCGCCCTTGGCTACTCTCAGGAGAGCGGCATCCCCTACGGCATCGGCTTTATTAAAAATAAGTACATCGGCCGCACCTTTATCCAGGGCAGCCAGAAGCAGCGCGAGAACAGCGTCCGCATCAAGCTGAACGTCGTGACCAGCACCGTCAAGGGCAAGCGGGTCGTGCTGGTGGATGACTCCATCGTGCGCGGCACCACCTCTGCCCGCATCATCAAGCTGCTGCGGGACGCCGGAGCAAAGGAAGTCCACTTCCGCGTTTCGGCACCCCCCTTCAAATATCCCTGCTACTTTGGCACCGACATCCCCGACCAGAAGCTTCTGGTCGCTACCGGCCGCACGGTGGACCAGATCAACGAGATCATTGGCGCCGACACGCTGGGCTACCTCTCCACGGAGCATGTCGTCCAGCTGGCCCAGAACGCCAACTGCGGCTTCTGCACCGCCTGCTTCACCGGCAAATACGCCGTAAAGCCGGAAGAGGTGCTTTCCACCGATATTCATGAACGCCACCTGAATGACCGTCCCAAGGACGAGAAAAAGTTAGGAGAGTAACAATGGAAAAGAGCTATTCGGAAAGCTATGCAGCCGCAGGCGTGGACATCACCGCCGGCTATCGTTCGGTCGAACTCATGAAGCAGTATGTGGCCCGCACCATGAACGAGCACTGCATCGGTGGTCTGGGCGGCTTCGGCGGCCTGTTTGAGCTGGACTGCACCGGCTACAAGCACCCCGTCCTTATCTCCGGCACCGACGGCGTCGGCACCAAGCTGAAGATCGCCATGATCATGGACAAGCACGACACCATCGGCATCGACTGCGTGGCCATGTGCGTCAACGACGTCATCTGCGCCGGTGCAAAGCCGCTGGTCTTCCTCGACTACATCGCCTGCGGCCGCAACATCCCCGAGAAGATCGCCGAGATCGTCAAGGGCGTGTCCGAGGGCTGCGTCCAGGCTGACTGTTCTCTGGTGGGCGGCGAGACCGCTGAGCACCCGGGCATGATGCCGGAGGACGAGTACGATCTGGCCGGTTTCACCGTGGGCGTTGTGGACAAGGAAAAGATTCTCAATAACGAGACCATGAAGCCCGGCGATGTCATCATCGCCCTGCCCTCCACCGGCGTCCATTCCAACGGTTTCTCGCTGGTGCGCAAAATTTTTGACATTGACGGCGACCCCGCCGTCCTGAAGACGGCCCCCGCAGAGCTGGGCGGCAAGACCCTCGGCGAGGCCCTGCTGGCCCCCACCAAGATCTACGTCAAGCCTGTGCTGAAAGTGCTGGAAGAAGTGGATGTCAAGGGCATCTCTCACATCACCGGCGGCGGCTTCTACGAGAATATCCCCCGCAGCCTGAAGAAGGGCTGCTGCGCCCGCATCAAGAAGGAGGACGTCCGCACCCCGGCCCTCTTCCACCTGATGCAGAAGACCGGCAGCATCTCTGAGCACGATATGTTCAACACCTTCAATATGGGCGTCGGCATGGTGCTGACCGTCCCCGCTGAGCAGGCCGACAAGGCACTGGAGATCCTCCATGCCAACGGCGAGCCGGAAGCTTACCGTCTGGGCGTCATCGCAGAAGGTGAGGGTGTCGAGCTGTGCTGAACATTGCAGTGTTAGTGTCCGGCGGCGGCACCAATTTGCAGGCGCTGCTGGACAGCGAGGCCCGGGGCGAGAACCCCAACGGCAAGATCAGGCTTGTCGTGGCCTCCAAACCCGGCGTCTACGCGCTGGAACGCGCCGCCAATGCGGGCGTCGAGGGTGTGGTGGTCCGCCGGAAGGATTACGCTTCCAGTGAGGATTTTGACGCCGCACTGCTGAAAACGCTGAAAGAACATCACATTGACCTTGTGGTCCTGGCGGGCTTTTTGTCCGTGTTAGGCCCCAGCGTCATCGAGGCCTATCCCCGCCGTATCCTAAATATCCACCCCGCCCTCATCCCATCCTTCTGCGGGCCGGGAATGTACGGCCTGCGCCCCCACGAGGCCGCGCTGGCCCGGGGCTGCAAGGTGACGGGCGCTACCGTCCACTTCGTCAATGAGGAGTGCGACGGCGGGCCGATCCTGCTGCAGAAGGCCGTGGACATCCTGCCCGGCGACACCCCCGAGGTGCTGCAGAAGCGTGTGATGGAGCAGGCTGAATGGAAGCTGCTGCCGAAGGCTGTGGCAATGGTTTGCAGCGGAGAGATAAAGTAAAGGACAGCAGGGCGTTGTTTCAGCCTCTCCCTTTGGGAGAGGTGTCACCGAAGGTGACGGAGAGGGCAAGGACGCTGCCCGACGTAAACGGGCTTGCCCTCTCAGGCGCTTCGCGCCAGCTCCCCCAAAGGGGGAGCCAAAAGCGCTCTTGATAAAGGAGAATAACAATGGAGAAAATCAACCTGAACGAATATCTGGCCGCGAACGAGTACCCCGGCCGCGGCATCGCCGTGGCAAAGGCCCCGGATGGCCGTCAGATGTTCATCGGCTATTTCATCATGGGCCGCAGCGAGAACAGCCGCAACCGCGTCTTCGACCCGGTGCCGGAGCGCGGCGGCATCTGCACCATGGCTGCCGACCCGGCCAAGCTCGAGGATCCCAGCCTCATCATCTATAACCCCGTGCTGACCCTCGGCAAGACCCACATCGTCACCAACGGCGACCAGACCGACACCATCTTTGACGAGATGAGCCGGGGCAAGAGCTTCGCCGACGCCCTGCGCACCCGCACCTTTGAGCCGGACGAGCCCAACTACACCCCCCGCATCTCCGCTGTGGTGTACGCAGACGGCAGCTACCAGATGAGCATCCTCAAGTCTGCCGACGGCAACGGTGAGAGCGTCCAGCGCTATTTCTTCGACTACCCCCAGCCCGTGGCCGGTGAAGGCCACTTCATCAGCACCTACAAGCACAACGGCAACCCCATCCCCAGCTTTGAGGGAGAGCCGCTCCGCTTCGCCTGCCCCCGCACCATCGGCGACTTCGCCCACGGCCTGTGGCAGAACCTGAACCCCGACAACAAGGTCAGCCTCTTCGCCCGGGTCATCGACCTGGAGACCGGCGAGAGCGGCGACATGATCTTCAACAAATACGACGCTGTGTGCAGCGACCTCGACGACCCCGAGGAGCCGGAGCTGCTGCCCGAAGAGCTGGAACTGCTCAAAAAGCTCGACGCCGAGGAAGAATAACCTAAGACACAAGGAGGATGCACCAATGAATGAACTCGCACTGAAGTACGGCTGCAACCCCAACCAGAAGCCCAGCCGCATCTATATGGAGGATGGCTCTGACCTGCCCGTCACCGTCCTGAACGGCAAGCCCGGCTACATCAATTTTCTGGATGCCCTGAACTCCATCCAGCTGGTGAAGGAGCTGAAGGAGGCCTGCGGCCTGCCCGCTGCCGCTTCTTTCAAGCACGTCTCCCCGGCCGGCGCAGCTCTCGGTCTGCCTCTGAGCGAGGTGGAGCGGAAGATGTATCACATCGCCCCGGACATGGAGCTTTCGCCGCTGGCCTGCGCTTATGCCCGCGCCCGCGGTGCGGACCGGATGTCCTCCTTCGGCGACTGGATCGCCCTCTCCGACGTCTGCGATGTGCCGACTGCAAAGCTCATCCAGCACGAAGTGTCTGACGGCATCATCGCCCCGGGCTATGAGCCGGAGGCGCTGACCATCCTCGCCGGAAAGAAGAAGGGCAATTACAACGTGGTCGCCATCGACCCGGCCTACAAGCCGAACCCCGTGGAGCACAAGCAGGTCTACGGCATCACCTTCGAGCAGGGCCGCAACGAGCTGGCCATCAACGCCGACACCATGCTGACCAACTGGGTCACCGAGAACAAGACTGTGACCGAGGAGCAGAAGCGCGACCTCATCATTGCCCTCATCACCCTGAAATACACCCAGTCCAACAGCGTCTGCTACACCGCAGGCGGCCAGACCATCGGTGTGGGCGCCGGCCAGCAGAGCCGCATCCACTGCACCCGTCTGGCAGGCCAGAAGGCCGACAACTGGCAGCTGCGCCATATGCCGAAGGTGCTGGAGCTGCCCTTCCGCGACGATGTGGCAAAGCCCAACCGCGACAACGCCATTGATGTTTACATCGGCGACACCCCCGAGGACGTCATCGGTGACGACGTCTGGGCCGAGACCTTCACCCGTCAGCCCGAGCCGCTGACCGCTGAGGAAAAGAAAGAGTACCTGAGCCATGTCACCGGCGTCTGCCTCGGCTCGGATGCGTTCTTCCCCTTCGGCGACAACATCGAGCGCGCACGCCGTTCCGGCGTGACGGCCATCGTCCAGCCCGGCGGCTCCATCCGCGACCAGCAGGTCATCGACACCTGCAACAAGTACGGCATCGCAATGGCATTCTGCGGCATCCGGCTGTTCCATCACTAAAACTCCTTCAGACACGGCTTGCGCCGTGCCAGCTCCCTCTGAGAGGGAGCCTTTGAGCAGGAGATAAAGTTTTCGGCTATGCCAAAAGGCCCCCTCCTTGAGGGGGCTGTCTGCGGAGCAGACTGGGGGAGTTCCCTTGGCAGAAGAACTTTTATAAAGAAGGTGGATCTATGAAAAAGAAAATCTTAGTCGTTGGCGGCGGCGGACGCGAGCACGCCATCATCAAAGCATTGAAGAAGAGCCCCGACTGCGGCGAAGTCTGGTGTGCGCCCGGCAACGGCGGCATCGGCTATGACGCCCACTGCGTCAACATCAAGGCCACCGACGTGGAAACGATGGTCGGCTTTGCGGAGACGGAAAAGTTCGACTACGTCGTGGTGGCTCAGGACGACCCGCTGGCACTGGGCATGGTGGATGCGCTGGCGGCAGTCGGCATCCCGGCCTTCGGCCCGGACAAGGCCGCTGCTCGCATCGAGGCATCCAAGGTCTTTTCGAAAGACCTCATGAAGAAGTACGGCATCCCCACCGCAAAGTATGAGACCTTCGACGACCCCGCCAAGGTCATGGAGTACATCAAGGCTGAGGGCAAATACCCGGTGGTCATCAAGGCCGACGGCCTTGCGCTGGGCAAGGGCGTGCTCATCTGCGAGAACGAAGAGCAGGCCGCCGAGGGCGTCAAGGAGATCATGCTGGACAAGAAGTTCGGCGCTTCCGGCAACCATGTCGTGGTGGAAGAGTTCCTCACCGGCCCTGAGGTCAGCGTGCTGAGCTTCACCGACGGCAAGGTGGTCAAGCCCATGGTCTCCTCCATGGACCACAAGCGCGCCAACGACCACGACACCGGCCTGAACACCGGCGGCATGGGTACCGTCGCGCCGAACCCCTATTACACTCCGGCCATCGCTGCCGAGTGCATGGAGAAAATTTTCCTGCCCACCATCAAGGCCATGAACGCTGAGGGCTGCCCCTTCAAGGGCTGCCTCTACTTCGGCCTGATGCTCACCCCGGACGGCCCGAAGGTCATCGAGTACAACTGCCGCTTCGGCGACCCTGAGACTCAGGTGGTGCTGCCCCTGCTGGAAAGCGACCTGCTCAAGGTCATGACCGCCTGCACCGAGGGGACGCTGGCCGACACCGAGGTCAGGTTCTCCGACGGCGCTGCCGCCTGCGTCATCCTCGCTTCCGGCGGCTACCCGGTGGCCTACGAGAAGGGCAAGCCCATCACCGGCCTCGTGGACGGCCAGCTGCCCGATGAGCCGGACGTCACGGTCTACCACTCCGGCACGGCCATCACCGAGGACGGCCAGCTCGTCACCAACGGTGGCCGTGTGCTGGGTGTGACGGCCACCGCGCCTGGCCTGCCCCGCGCCATCTCCATCGCCTACGAGGCGGCGGAGCACATCCACTTCGACAAGCTGCACAAGCGCACCGACATCGGGATGCGGGCGCTGAAAGCGCTGGCAGAGAAGCAGTAAATGAAGCTCTGAAGGCTCTCCCTTTGGGAGAGCTGTCACCGAAGGTGACTGAGAGGGCAAGGATGCTGACAAAGATGCGCAGGCATGGCGACAGCATCGCTCTGACGAAGGGCCTGCTTATCGCTGTGCGGCGGCTTTGTCGCACCGGGCTTGCCCTCTCCGTCATTGCTTCGCAATGCCACCTCTCCCAAGGGGAGAGGCTTTGGCAGGCCGGGAAGCTCTGAGCTGACTGCTGAAAGCATATATGCCGCAAAATACAGTGCGCTGTTGTCAAGAAAAGCGGCTTCTGAACAATAATACTTGTTAAGATGTCGTGGATCTGGACAGCGGAGCACTTCTGTTTCTGGTAAAATAAAACTCCTCTCAGGCTGTGCGGCCTGACCGACACGCCAGTGGCTCCCCCTTTGGGGGAGCTGTCACCGAAGGTGACTGAGAGGGCTGACAACAAGGGGGATTTCCCAATGGTATATCGTATCTATGTTGAAAAGAAACCCGGCTTCGACGGCGAGGCCCAGAGCCTGCGCAATGAGCTCGTCTCTCTGCTGGGCATCAAGGAGCTGAACGGTCTGCGTCTGCTCAACCGCTACGACGTGGAGGGCATCGACGAGGCTCTGTTCGAGCAGTGCGTCCCCACCGTGTTCAGTGAGCCGCCGGTGGATAACACCTATGCCGAGCTGCCCGTCTCCGACGGCGTGTCTTTCGCCGTGGAGTATCTGCCCGGCCAGTTCGACCAGCGCGCCGACTCTGCCGCCGAGTGCATCCAGCTCATCAGCCAGGGCGACCGCCCGCTGGTGCGCTCTGCCCGCGTCTACCTGCTGGAAGGCACCCTGACCGATGAGCAGGTGGCTGAGATCAAGAAATACGTCATCAACCCGGTGGAGGCCCGCGAGGCTTCGCTGGACACCAAGGCTACCCTGAAGATGGAGTATCCCATCCCTACCGAAGTGGAGGTGCTGGACGGCTTCAACGAGCTGGATGAGGCAGGCCTGAAAAAGTTCATCGACGAGAAGGGCCTCGCCATGGACCTGGGCGACATCAAGTTCTGCCAGGAGTATTTCCGCTCGGAGAAGCGCGACCCGACCATCACCGAGATCAAGATGATCGACACCTACTGGTCGGACCACTGCCGCCACACCACCTTCGGAACCATTCTGGATGAAGTCCAGATCGACGATGCCGTGGTGCAGGAGGCCTTCGACCGCTACATGGCCATGCGCGCCGACCTTGGCCGCGAGAACAAGCCCCGCTGCATGATGGATCTGGCCACCATCGGTGCCAAGGAACTGAAAAAGCAGGGCATCCTGAAGAACCTCGACGAGTCTGAGGAGATCAACGCCTGCACCGTGAAGATCAAGTGCGACGTCAACGGCAAGGACGAGGACTGGCTGTTCCTCTTCAAAAACGAGACCCACAACCACCCGACGGAGATCGAGCCCTTCGGCGGCGCGGCCACCTGCATCGGCGGCGCGATCCGCGACCCGCTGTCCGGCCGCAGCTACGTCTATCAGGCCATGCGCGTCACCGGCGCAGGTGATCCCCTCAAGCCCGTCAGTGAGACCCTGCCCGGCAAGCTGCCCCAGCGCAAGCTGGTGACCACCGCTGCCGCCGGTTATTCCTCCTATGGCAACCAGATCGGCCTTGCCACCGGTCAGGTGGATGAGATCTATCATCCCGGCTATGTGGCAAAGCGGATGGAGATCGGCGCTGTTGTGGGCGCAACTCCCGCTTCCCACGTCCGCCGCGAATGCCCCGCTCCCGGCGACGTCATCGTCCTGCTGGGCGGCCGCACCGGCCGCGACGGCATCGGCGGTGCCACCGGTTCCTCCAAGGCCCACAAGCTGGACAGCCTCGAGCACTGCGGTGCTGAGGTCCAGAAGGGCAACGCCCCCATCGAGCGCAAGCTGCAGCGCCTGTTCCGCCGCGAGGACGCCTGCAAGATGATCAAGCGCTGCAACGACTTCGGTGCCGGCGGCGTCTCTGTCGCCATCGGCGAGCTGGCCGACGGCCTGTATATCGACCTGAACAAGGTCACCAAGAAGTATGACGGCCTCGACGGCACCGAGCTGGCCATCAGCGAGAGCCAGGAGCGTATGGCCGTGGCTCTGGCCCCGGAGGACGTGGACAAGTTCATCGCCATCGCCACCGAGGAGAACCTTGAGGCCACCCCCGTGGCAAAGGTCACCGAGGAAAAGCGCCTGAACATGGTGTGGAACGGCAAGTCCATCGTCAACATCAGCCGCGAGTTCCTGAACTCCAACGGCGCTGAGAAGCATCAGAACGTCCACATCGAGAAGGGGACTGTCTGGCAGCCCCAGTGGGCCGGCGTGACCTTCGAGCAGAAGATGAAGAACATGGTGGGCGATTTGAACGTCTGCAGCAAGAAGGGCCTTTCTGAGCGGTTCGATTCCACCATCGGCGCGGCCACCGTGCTGATGCCCTTCGGCGGCGCATGCCAGCTGACCCCCCAGAACGCCATGGTCGCAAAGCTGCCCGTGGACGGCGAGACCAACACCTGCTCCGGCATGGCATGGGGCTACAACCCCTACCTCATGAGCGCCAACCAGTATGTGGGCGCACGGATGGCCGTCGTCGAGAGTGTGACCAAGCTGGTGGCCTCCGGCTTCCGCTATGAGGACGCCTACCTGACCTTCCAGGAGTACTTCGAGCGCCTTGGCACTTCCCCGGAGCGCTGGGGCAAGCCGCTGGCCGCTCTGCTGGGCGCACTGGACGCACAGATCGGCCTCGGCATCGCCTCCATCGGCGGTAAGGACAGCATGTCCGGCTCCTTCGAGCAGCTGGATGTGCCTCCCACGCTGGTGTCCTTCGCCACCGCCATCGGCAAGGCCGGCCGCGTCGTCTCCACCGAGTTCAAGAAGCCTGAGAGCACCGTCGTCCTCATCCGGCCCATCCTGGACCCCGTCACCGGCTGCCCCAACTTCTTCTCCCTGAAGGCCAACTACAAGAAAGTTGAGCAGATGATGGAAGATGGCATGGTGGCCGCTGCTTCCTCTGTGGGCTATGGCGGTCTGGCCGAGGCTCTCTTCAAGATGGGTCTGGGCAACCGCATCGGCTTCAAGATGATGAACAACATGACCACCCACGATATGTTTAAGCCCATGTACGGCTCCATCGTGCTGGAGATGGTCTCTGACGCCCCGGCTGGTGAGCTGCTGGGCGAGACCACCGCAGACTACACCTTCGAGTGCTGCGGCGACAAGCTGGATATGGCTCAGCTGCAGGAGATCTGGGAGAGCAAGCTCGAGCCCGTCTATCCCTACCGCAAGGCCGGTCCCGCCGTCGAGAAGATCAACGGCAGCCTGACCGCCCCCGCTGCGCCCAAGATCGGCGTGGCAAAGCCGAAGGTCATCATCCCGGTCTTCCCGGGCACCAACTGCGAGTACGACACCGCCCACGCCTTTGCCCGCGCCGGTGCGGACCCCGAGGTGCTGGTCATCCGCAACCTGACCCCCGCTGATGTCACCGCCAGCTGCGAGGCACTGGTCAAGGCCATCAACGAGAGCCAGATCGTCATGCTGCCCGGCGGCTTCTCCGGCGGCGACGAGCCGGACGGCAGCGCAAAGTTCATCGCCTCCTTCTTCCGCAATCCTGCGGTCACTGAGGCGGTCCGCGACCTGCTGCAGCACCGGGATGGTCTGATGCTGGGCATCTGCAACGGCTTCCAGGCCCTCATCAAGCTGGGTCTGGCCGCTTACGGAGACATCCGCCCCATCACGGCCTGCGACCCGACCCTGACCTTCAACACCATCGGCCGCCACCAGAGTATGCTGGTGCGCACCCGCATCGCCTCCACCGGCAGCCCCTGGCTGTCCAAGTGCAGCGTGGGCGACCAGCACACCGTGGCCATCAGCCACGGTGAGGGCCGCTTCGTGGCACCTCAGAGCGTGCTGGACACCCTCATCGCCAACGGCCAGATCGCGACCCAGTACGTCGATCAGGACGGCAGCCCCAGCATGGACATGAAGTACAACCCCAACGGCTCCGTCCTCGCCATCGAGGGCATCACCAGCCCGGATGGCCGTGTCTTCGGCAAGATGGGCCATTCGGAGCGCAGCGGCGAGTACCTGTACAAAAACGTCACCGGCGACAAGTATCAGCCTATTTTCGAGGGCGGCGTGGACTATTTCAAGATTTGATGGTATCATAAAAGAAACATCTACCCAAGGAGGACATCTTCATGTCTCAGCATGACCGTTATATCAGCCCCTTTTCCACCCGTTATGCCTCCGATGAGATGCAGTACATCTTCTCGGAGGACAACAAGTTCCGCACCTGGCGCCGCCTGTGGGTGGCCCTGGCCCGGGCCGAGATGAAGCAGGGCCTGACCAATATCACCCCCGAGATGGTGGCCGAGCTGGAAGCTCATGTGGACGACATCAACTATGAAGTCGCCATCGAGCGGGAGAAGCTGGTGCGCCACGACGTCATGAGCCATGTCTACGCCTACGGCCAGCAGTGCCCCAAGGCGGCAGGCATCATCCATCTGGGTGCCACCAGCTGCTATGTCGGCGACAATACCGACATCATCGTGATGCGTCAGGGCCTCGAGCTGGTGCGCAAGAAGCTCATCGGCGTGCTGGCAAAGCTGGCAAAGTTCGCCGAGGAGTATAAGAATATGCCCTGCATGGCCTACACCCACTGCCAGCCCGCCCAGCCCACTACCGTGGGTAAGCGCGCTACCCTGTGGGCCAACGAGCTGGTGATGGACCTCAGCGAGATCGACCACCGTCTGGCTACCCTGCAGCTGCGCGGCGTCAAGGGTACCACCGGCACCCAGGCTTCCTTTATGGAGCTGTTCAAGGGCGACGCCGACAAGATCCGCGCCGTGGATGCTTCCATCGCTGAGGAGATGGGCTTCGACAGCGAGGCCGTCATCCCGGTGTCCGGCCAGACCTACAGCCGCAAGGTGGACGCCTTCATCCTCAACGCACTGGCCGGCATCGGCCAGAGCTGCATGAAGTTCGCCACCGATCTGCGCCTGCTGGCCAACTTCAAGGAGATGGAAGAGCCGTTTGAGAAGAACCAGATCGGTTCCTCCGCCATGCCTTACAAGCGCAATCCCATGCGCTGCGAGCGCATCTGCGCTTTGAGCCGCTACCTGATGGTGGATGTGCTCAATCCCAGCTTCACCACCGGCACGCAGTGGTTCGAGCGCACGCTGGACGACAGCGCCAACAAGCGCGTTGCCATGGCTGAGGGCTTCCTCGCCACCGACGCCATCCTGAACATCATGCTCAACGTCACCGACGGCCTCGTGGTCTACCCGAAGGTCGTGCGCAGCCGCCTGATGGCCGAGCTGCCCTTCATGGCCAGCGAGAACATCATGATGCAGGCCGTGGAGAAGGGCGGCAACCGTCAGGAGCTCCACGAGCGTCTGCGCCAGCACGCCATCGCCGCCGGCAAGCAGGTCAAGGAAGAGGGTCTGCCCAACGACATGGTGGACCGCATCGCCGCCGACCCGGCCTTTGGTCTGACCAAGGAAGAGATCGTGGCGGGCCTTGTGCCGGAGAACTTTGTGGGCCGCGCTCCCCCGCAGGGGGGGGAGGTCATTGCTCACATCCTCAAGCCCCTCTTTGACGCCAACCCGGATGCTGTGGAACAGCACGCAAACCTGAGCGTCTAAACGTGATTTTACAGGAAAAGAGGCTGTTGCCGCAGGCAACGGCCTCTTTTCTGCACACAGAAGGAGTTTTCATGCGACTCGATAAATATTTAGCCGAGACGGCCCAATGCACCCGGAGCGAGGCAAAGGCACTGCTGGCGAAAGGCCGCGTCACGGTCAACGGCGCGGTCTGCAGGAAAGGGGATACCCAGCTGAAAGAGGCGGACGCCGTGGCGGTGGACGGCAAAGCGCTGGCCTACCGGCAGTTCGTCTACCTTATGCTCAACAAGCCCGAGGGCATCGTCAGTGCCTCCACCGACAAGCGGGACACGACGGTCGTGGATCTGGTGGGGGATGCCTATCCCCGGCGGGAGCTGTTCCCGGCCGGGCGGCTGGACAAGACCAGCACCGGTTTCGTCCTGCTGACGGACGACGGCGGCTTTGCCCACGACATCCTCGCGCCTAAACGCCACGTCTCCAAGACCTACACCGTCGTCATCGACACCCCGCTGACAGAAGAGATGAAGGCCGGCTTTGCCGCAGGCGTCACCCTTGCCGACGGCACGGCCCTTTCGCCGGCGGAAGTGTCCGCCCTCACCCCCGACGGTCTGACGGTCCGCGTCCTGCTCAGGCAGGGCGTGTATCATCAAATCAAGCGGATGTTCGGCGTCTACGGTGCGGGCGTCAACGCCCTGCACCGGGACGCCATCGGCGGGCTTGCGCTGGACGAGAGCCTTGCCCCGGGCCAGTGGCGGGAGCTGACAGCTGACGAGGTGGCGAAAATTACCACGGGGTAAAGGACTGCTTTTCACCCGGTTTTCAAAAAAGTATCACATTTTACCGGTAAAATAGCCCTCAGAACCACGCAGAAAGGCCCTTTTTGGCCCGAAAATGACCCCGAAAGATAATTTCAACAAGAAAGAAGAATTTTTTTTGGTGAAATATGTTGCAAAAGTAAATTCTTTTGTGTAAAATATAAAATGTAATGCGGCGAAATTGTTAAAAATCACAATCCCGCCCACCTGCGGTTTGCACAAGAGAGGAAAAGGGGTATCCATTTATGGCCAATAGAGTATTTCAGAGCGTGATCTACCAGATGAAGGACGCGATCGACCGCGTGGTCGGCGTGGTGGATGAGACCGGCGCTGTCATCTCCTGCTCGGAGCTGAATCTGATCGGCGAGGTGCGCGAGGGCTTTATGGCAGAGCGTCTGACGGCCGGTGACCGCTTCGTGCGGGATGGCTACACCTACCAGCAGTTCTCCAGCGCAAAGCATAACGATTATGCCGTTTTTGTGGAAGGTGCGGACGAGACTGCGGGCCAGTTTGCCGCTGTGCTGTCCATCAGCCTGCAGAGCATCAAGCAGTATCACGATGAGAAGTTCGACAAGGCCAACTTTATCAAGAACGTGGTGCTGGACAACATCCTGCCCGGCGACATCTACGCCAAGGCCCGTGAGCTCCACTTTGCCACCGACGTCTCCCGCGTGGTGTTCATCGTCCGCGTCACCAGCGGCGGCGACATCTCCGCTTACGACGTGGTGAGCAGCCTGTTCCCCGACAAGCAGAAGGACTTCGTCTTCAACATCAGCGAGACGGATACCGTTCTGGTCAAGGAGATCCGCAAGGGCATCGACCGCACCGATATGGAGAAGCTGGCCGCCAGCATCGTGGATACCCTGTCCGGTGAGCATTATATCAAGGCTGTCGTGGGCATCGGCACCCCCATCGCCAACGTGAAGGACCTGGCTACTTCCTTTAAGGAAGCACAGATCGCCATGGAGGTCAGCAAGGTGTTCGACACCGAGAAGCAGATCATCCGCTACGACAATCTGGGCATCGCACGTCTTATCTACCAGCTGCCCACCACGGTCTGCGAGATGTTCCTGCGCGAAGTGTTCAAGCAGGGCAGCATCGAGAGCCTGGACCAGGAGACCCTGTTCACCATCCAGCGCTTCTTCGAGAACAACCTGAACGTCTCCGAGACCAGCCGCGGTCTGTTCGTCCACCGCAACACGCTGGTGTATCGTCTGGAAAAGATCAAAAAGCTGACCGGTCTGGATCTGCGTGAGTTCGACGACGCTATCGTGTTCAAGGTAGCGCTCATGGTCAAGAAGTACCTGTCCAACAACCCGGCCAAATATTGATATTTCGTCTCAGCCGCTCCGGCTGCGGACGCCGAAACCGGCCGCTCGACCCCGATGCTGGCCGGTTTCTTTTGTGATGGTCTGGAACTTCTGTGCCAAATAAATTTTTCAGGAGCAAGATACTCATGATAGATTTTGAACATGTCACCAAGATATACAAACGGAGTGACACTCCCGCTCTGGAGGACATCGACTTCCATGTGGACGACGGCGAGTTCGTCTTTCTGGTGGGCCACTCCGGCGCCGGCAAGTCCACTTTGCTCAAGCTCATCCTCCGCGAAGAGCTGCCCACCGAGGGCCGCGTCATGGTGGACGGCAAGGACGTCGCCCGGCTGCGCCGGGGCAAAGTGCCTTTCCTCCGCCGCCAGATGGGCATCATCTTCCAGGATTTCCGCCTCATCCCCACTATGACGGTCTACGAGAATGTGGCGTTTGCCATGCATGTCACCAACATCGGCAAAAAAGACATCAAAGAGCGCGTCAACTACATGCTGGAGCTGGTGCATCTGGAAGATAAGGCAAAGGTCTACCCCGAGTTCCTCTCCGGCGGTGAGCAGCAGCGCGTGGCCGTGGCCCGCGCTCTGGCCCACAGCCCCCGCCTCGTCATTGCGGACGAGCCCACCGGCAACATCGACCCCGAGATGAGCCTTGAGATGATGGAGCTGCTGGAACGTGTCAGCGAGATGGGCATCACGGTGCTTGTCGTCACCCACGAGCATGAACTGGTGCGCCGCTTCAACCGCCGCACCATCACCCTGAAGCAGGGCCGCATCATCTCCGATGTTCCGGCCAGCTTCGGCGAGGAGGTACACGCATGAAGATCTCTACGTTTGGGTTCCTCACCCGGCGCGGCGTGCGCAACCTCGGCAAGCACTGGGCCATGACCATCGCCTGCATCGCCTCCCTCAGCGTCTGCATGACCCTGAACATCTTCGCCAGCCTCATTGAAGTCAATGTGGACAGCATGGTGAGTTATCTGGGCAGCCAGAACGAGATGGTGGTCTACGTGGACCCCGAGGCCGATGACGCCACCATCCAGTCTGTGGGCAATGCCCTCAGCGGCACCGCAGGTGTGAGCCGGGTGCAGTATATGTCCAAAGAAGACGTCCTCAACCAGTACAAGGGCTATATGTCCGACTATGCCGCCCTGCTGAACGAGTTCGAGAACGACAACCCCTTTAAGGCCAATTACCGCGTCTCCCTGTCTGATCTGAGCCAGATGGAGACCATCAGCAAGCAGTTCGAGAACATCAGCGGCGTCTACAGCGTCACGGCTCCCATCGAGATGACCAGGACCTTTGTGGAGGTCCAGCAGGCTGTCACCAAGGTCGGGCGCGGTCTGGTGCTGGTGCTGATGGCTGTCAGCATCATCACGGTGGGTACCACCATCCGGCTGAGCGTCTTTGCCCGCCGCCGTGAAATCGAGATCATGAAGTATGTCGGCGCTACCAACGCCCTCGTCACCCTGCCTTTCGTCATCGAGGGCCTGACGATGGGCCTGCTCTCCGGCATCCTGACGGCAGCTGCCACCATCGGCGGCTATGCCTACATCGTTCAGCTGTCGCCCACGCTGGGCGGCCTGTGGCAGATGCTCATGGGTACGGCTCTAGTGCCGCTGGAAAATGTCTGGCCCACCATCCTGACCTACAGCCTCGCGGGCGGCGCTCTGGTGGGCGGTCTGGGCAGTATGTTCTCCATCCGAAAGCACCTGAACGTGTAAGGAGGGCCTACTGTGTACCACGACAAGCATTCCGCAGGCTTTGTCCTGCACCATCCGCCCCGCCACGCAAAGCCGTCGGGCCATTCGGCCATGATGCGCGCCGCCTGCGCCTTTCTGGCCGCCGCCTGCCTCGTGCTGAGCGTGACGGTCTACCCGGCCAGTGCGGCCACCAGCATGAGCTCGCTGCAGAACAAGCTGGACAAGATCTCTGCGTCCATCAAGCAGCATAAGACGGAGCTGAACGACGCCAAAAAGAAGGAAGCTGCTGCCAAGGCCCTCGAGTCTGAGCTGAAAGAAAAAGTCTCGGTGCTCCAGAGCCAGATCAGCGTCCTCAAGAGCCAGATCTCCGAGGTGCAGAACAGCATCGGCGTCAAAGAGCAGGAGATCACCGCCAAGCAGAACGAGATCGCCCGGAAAGAGCAGGAGATCGCCGACCAGTGGGACGATTTCAAGAGCCACATGGCCGCCATGCAGGAGCTGCGGGACGGCGGCAGCGTCGCCATGCTCCGGGCCGTGAACGATCTGTACGAGCTTCTGACCTTCAATGAGGTCATGCAGGACATCTCGGTGAAGGACACCGAGATACTCGACAACATGAAGGCTGCGAAGGAAGCCCTTGTGGCCGACCGCACCCAGCTCGTGGAGGAGCGCACCCAGCTGCAGAACAAAAAGGCTGAGCTGGACGCCCAGAACAAGCAGATGCAGTCCAAGCAGAGCGAGCTCAACAACAGCGTCAAGGAGGCCCGTCTGAGCGCCGCTGAGGCCCAGCAGGCCCAGAAGAACGCCCAGGCGGCCATCGAGTCGGACGAGATGAACTACGAGGCCGTCAAGAAAGAGATCCAGAAGCTCATCGCAGCGGCAGCGGCCAGCAAGCCCCAGCTGAGCTTCAGCGGCTTTATCTGCCCGCTCAAGAGCTATACCCGCATTTCCAGCGAGTACGGCTGGCGCAAGAACCCGGTCTCCGGCGTCAACAAGCTCCACGCCGGCATCGACTTTGCCGCCCCCGCCGGCACTCCTATCTACGCAGCCGCCAGCGGCTATGTGCAGGTGGCCGGCTGGTCCAGCGGCGGCTACGGCAACTATGTCATCATCTATCACGGCAAAATGACAGACGGCAACGCCTACTCCACCCTCTACGGCCATATGCGCTCGGTGGCAACGTCGGCGGGCAAGTATGTCAACCAGGGCGACCTCATCGGCTATGTGGGCTCCACCGGCAACTCTACCGGCAACCACCTCCATCTCGAGGTGTGGAAGGGCGGCTCCAAGGCCAATGCGGTCAATCCCCGCGGTTATATTCCGATAAGATAATACAACTGTAATTGAAGTCGAGGGGTCAAAGGAGGCCACAAGGCGAAATGAACGAGCAAAAACGCAAGCGTATCCTTCGGGTGGGCTGTCTGATTCTGGCAGGAGTGTTCCTGCTGTCGGTACTGGGCAGTGTCATCCTGATGTTTTTGGTCTGAACTGGGGGAGGACACTGAATGAACCGCAAAATTTCCGTAGGGATGACCGTGACCATCGTTATTCTGGCAATGACGGTCACTTTTTCCATCACGATGCTGATGGCGATGCGGCTGTTTGACCACACCGTCACCAGCGTGAAGGAAAAGGAGAGCATGTACAACAAGGTGGCCGAGGTAGACCGCTATGTGCGCGCCAACGACTACTACGACATCGATGAGACCGTGCTGTACGACCGTCTGACTGCCGGTTATCTGCTGGGTACCGGCGACAAGTACGCCCGCTACTACACCGCCTCGGCCTATACCGATCTGCTCAACGCCCAGAGCGGCAAGCTGATGGGCATCGGCGTGGAGCTGGCCATCGACCAGTCCGGCTACGCCAAGGTCATCAAAGTGTATGACGAGTCTCCTGCCAAGGAGGCCGGCCTCCAGCGGGGCGATTACATCACCACCATCGACGGCGCAGACATCAAAAGTCTGGGCAGCGTGGAGGCTGTCCAGAACAAACTCCGGGGCGAGAGCGGCACGAGCGTCAATGTAGGCTGGCTGGACAGCGAGAACGCCCAGCACACCGCCGATCTGACCCACTCCGGCTTTACGGCCAACAGCGTCGATTCCGCGCTGGTGCAGGGCAATGTGGGCTATATCAAGATCTGGCAGTTCGATAACTCCACCCCCAGTGAGCTGGACTTTGCGCTCCGCAGCCTGACCGCCAGCGGCGCCCAGAGCTTCATCTTCGACCTGCGCGACAACGGCGGCGGCATCCTTGACGATGCCATCAGCTGCATCGAGCTCGTCGCGCCGGAAGGTGTGCTGGCCTACGCGGAGGATAAGGCAGGCAACCGCACCCTGCTGGGCAGCAGCACCGGCGACTCGGTCATCAGCCAGCCCACCGTCTGCCTCGTGAACGAGAACACCGCCAGTGCGGCAGAACTCTTTGCGTCCAGCCTGCGCACCCTGTGCGGCACCCGCCTCGTAGGCAGCACCACGATGGGCAAAGGCACCATCCAGAGCAGCCCCCAGCGCCTCTCGGACGGCAGCGCTGTCGTGGTCACGGTGGCAAAGCTCATCTGCGGCGACGGCTCCTGCTTCGACGGCACCGGCCTGACCGTGGACGTGGAGCGCCCGCTGACTGCCGACGAGCAGGCCAGCTACTATGACTACACCCTCGACACGGACCCGCAGATACAGCGCGCCGTCAGCACCGCGCAGCAGCTCACCGGCGTCACCACCGTGGGCGGCGTGAACGATGCTGACATCGCCGCCAACTCTGCCGCAGCCTCTTCGGAGGCCGCAGCCGAGAGCACCGCTTCCGGCGAGGCCGCAGGGGAGGCAGAGGCTTCCTCTGAGGCAGGCGCAGAAGGGGAGCAGGAGGCTTCCAGCACGCAGTAAACACTTCTTGAAAATAATTTTAGTCGTGTAAATAGCTCAACCTCTCAGTCTGCTTCGCAGACAGCTCCCCTACCGAGGGGAGCCTCTGGCGAAGAGAATAAGCTTTGCGGAATGCCAAGGCCTCCCCTCGATAGGGGAGGTGGCACGCCGCAGGCGTGACGGAGAGGTTTTGCTGTTTTAGCAAGAAACAGAAAGGAAAACCACTATGCCGGAGCTGACCGACCTCTCCGTTATCCGCACCCTGTGCGAAAAATATGATTTCGCGCTCTCCAAGGGCTTTGGACAGAACTTCATCATCAATCCCGGCCTGCCGCCCAAGATCGTGGACGCCAGCGGCGTCGATAAGAGCTGGGGCGTGCTGGAGATCGGCCCCGGCATCGGCGTGTTGACCAAAGAGCTGGCCCAGCGCGCCGCCAAGGTGGTGTCCATCGAGGTGGACGAGCGCCTGCCGCCCCTGCTGGCCGAGACCATGGCGGGCGTGGAGAACTTCAAGCTGGTATTGCAGGACGTTCTGAAAGTAGATCTCCGCGCCCTCATCGAGGAGGAGTTCCCCGGGATGCCGGTGGCTGTCTGCGCCAACCTGCCCTACTACATCACCAGCCCCATCGTCATGAAGCTGCTGGGCGACCGCCTGCCCATCCAGAACCTCACCGTCATGGTGCAGAAGGAGGCCGCCGACCGTCTGGCCGCTGCCCCCGGCACCCGGGCGTCCAGCGCCATCAGCTGTGCCGTGAGCTACTACGCCACCTCAAAGCTGATGTTCACCGCCGCGCCGGGCAGCTTCTACCCGGCCCCGAAGGTCACCAGCGCTGTGGTGCGGATGGACATCCGCCCCACTCCCGCCGTACAGGTGGAGGACGAGGACGGCTACTTCGCCCTCATCCGTGCCGCTTTCGGCCAGCGCCGTAAGACCGCTGCCAACGCCATCGCCAGCGGCCTCGGCCTGCCGAAGGATAAGGTCATCGCGGCCATCGAGGCGGCGGGCTTCGACGCCCGCATCCGCCCCGAGGCCCTGACCCTCGAGGACTTCGCTGCCGTACAGCGGGAGCTGAAGTAAGATTTTATCAGAATAAAACGCCAAGGCCCCCGCAGTCCGGAACAGAACTGCGGGGGCCTTGGTCGTTATGTGGAAGGAATGAAGGATGGTAATGTGCTTACCTCAGCAGTGCGCTGTGGTCTGCGCCGCCCACGATGAAGCTGGCGGTGGAGCCGCTGTGGCTGAGGGTGAAAGGCGTATCGCCCGCACCGAGGGCTGCAACATCGGAGAGGGAGAGGGTGGAAGTGCAGCGTTCGGTGGAGAAGACAACGGTCTCGATGTTCTCAGAGCGGAGACCGGTCAAATCGGAAAGGACGCCCTGCAGGGACGCCGTCTCAAGGGCGACATCGATGTAGAGAACATCGTTGATCTGGCTCAGCCGGACCAGCTGGGCGTTCTGGAGGATGTCGGCCTGGGTCGAGTCGAGGACACGCAGGCCGGTGGAGATGGTGCTGTCGCCGCTGTTGTGGGAGACATCGCGGTACTCCACCGCATGGCAGACCGTGCAGATACGGTACTCACGGCTGCCGCCTTCGACAGGCGTCCAGCCGCTCCACTGATGGCCGAGGGCGGGCAGCTCCTCCGTCTCAGTGACGACACAGCCGCTGACCGTGCAGCTGCGCTGGCGCTCGCCCTTCTCGGTGCAGGTAGGCTCTTTGGTGGTGCGCCACTCGCCGAGGGGGTGGGTCTCGCTGATGGCGGGATAGATGCTCTTCGTGTAGACACCGTTGTGGAAGAGCCGCGTTACGCCGTTCTCTACGAGCTTCACGAGGCCCAGCATGCCGTTTTCCTCGAGATGGATGATCTCGTCCAGCTTCTTGCCGTCGCGGCTTTGGATGGCATTGTCGGCGTCGGGGGAGGTTGCGGTGATGTTCAGCGGGGTGTCGATATTGCCGATGGAGACGATGTCGCCGTCAATGCCCGCGCCGCCGCTCTTGCCGCTGCCGCCGGTGGTGTTGATGGTGCCGCCCGCAACATTCACAGAGTTGCCGCCGATGCCGCTGCCGCCGGTGCTGTTCTCGCCGGTGGCCTTCGTGGTGGTATCGCCCGAAATCTTCACAACGCTGTCGCTGTGGATGCCGTCGCCGCCGGTGCCATTGGTAGAAGCGCCGCCCTGCGCGGTTCCGATGTTGGCGCTGCCCTCGATGGTGAGGATGCTGCCGCTGGAAATGCCGCTGCCACCGTTGCCATCGGTAGAAGCACCGCCCTGCGCGGTTTCGATTTTGGCGCTGCCGGAGATGGTGAGGACGCCGTAACTGCCGATGCCGTCGCCGCCGCCGCCGCTCTTGCCGCTGCCGCCGGTGGCCTTCGTGATGGTGCCGCCCCAAATTTTCACAGTGCCGTCACTGCGGATGCCGCTGCCGCCGGTGCCGCCTTTGCCGGTGGCGTCGCCGCCGGAAGTCTGCTGTATCTCGCCGCCCCTGATGGTGAGTGTACCGTTGCTGCAGATGCCGCTGCCGCCGGTGCCGTTCTCGCCGGTGGCGTTGCCGCCGACAGCCTGCTCTATCTCGCCGCCGGAGATGGAAACGGTGCCGCTGCTGGCAATGCCCGCGCCGCCGCTCTTGCCGCTGCCTCCGGCGGCGCTGATGGTGCCGCCGGAGATGGAGAGGCTGCCGCTGCTGCTGTCGCTGCCGCTGCGGATGCCGCTGCCGCCGGTGCCGTTGCCGGTGGCGTTGCCGCCGGTAGCCTGCACTGTCGTGCCGCCCTTGATGGTGAGGCTTTCGCTGCCGGCAATGCCTGCGCCGCCAGTATGGTAGGATTCCTCGCCGGTGGCCCTGCCGCCGATGGCTTTGATGGCACTGGAAATGATTTCCATTGTCTTGCCAAAGAGGCCGCTGCCGCCGCTCTTGCCGTTGCCGCCGGTAGCGTTCGTGATGGTGGCGTTGTAGATGGAGAGCTTATCGTTGCTGCCGTCGCCGCGGATGCCGCTGCCGCCGGTGCCGTTGTCGGCGTCGCCGCCGGTGGCGTTCGTGATGGTGGCGCTGTCGATGGAGAGCATACCGTCGCTGAAGATGCCGCTGCCGCCGTTGCCGTTGCCGGTGGCCTTGTTGCCGGTGGCATTCGTGATGGTGGCTTTCTGGATGGTGAGCTTGCCAACGCCGTAGATGCCATTGCCGCCGGAAGTTTTGCCTTCGCCGCCCTTCGCGGTTCCGATGGTACTGGAAATGATTTTCATGGCAGCGCCAAAGATGCCGTTGCCGCCGCTCCAGCCGCTGCCGCCGGTGGCATTCGTGATGGTGGCGTTGTCGGAGATGGTGAGCATGCTGCCGCTGTGGATGCCATAGCCGCCGGTGTCGTCGGTAGAAGCGCCGCCGGTAGCGTCCGTGATGGCGGCGCTCTTGGAGATGAAGAGATTGCCGCTGCTGTAGATGCCGTTGCCGCCGGTGCCATTGGTAGAAGTGCCGCCCTGCGTGGTTCCGATGGTGGTGCTCGTGGAGTTGTCTCTCTGGGAGATGGTGAGCGTGTCGCAACTGTAGATGCCGCTGCCGCCGGTGCCATTGGTAGAAGTGCCGCCCTGCGCGGTTCTGATGGTGGTGCTCTTGGAGTTTTCGCTCTGGGAGATGGTGAGCGCGCCGTCACTGTAGATGCCGTGGCCGCCGTCGCCGGAGTTGGTGTCGGTGGCGTTGCCGCCCTTGGTCTTCGTGATGATACCGCCCAAAATTTTCGCAATTTTGCTGCGGATGCCGCTGCCGCCGTTGCCACTGGTGCCGGTGGCGTCGCCGCCGGTAGCGTTTGTGATGGTGCCGCCGTAGATGGC
Organism: Faecalibacterium sp. Marseille-P9312; assembly: GCF_902497445.1. Classification (NCBI taxonomy): domain Bacteria; kingdom Bacillati; phylum Bacillota; class Clostridia; order Eubacteriales; family Oscillospiraceae; genus Faecalibacterium; species Faecalibacterium sp. Marseille-P9312. The sequence goes on along the minus strand of NZ_CABVEW010000005.1, from coordinate 30,721 downwards.
GAATTCACCGTCGCTGCGGATGCCGCTGCCGCCGGTGCCAAAGGTGCCGGTGGCATTGCCGCCGGTAGTCTGCTGTATCTCGCCGCCCGCGATGGTGAGCGTACCGTTGCTGCCGATGCCGGTGCCGCCGGTGGCGTCGCCGCCGGTAGCGTCGCCGCCGGTAGCCTGTTTTATCTCGCCGCCCTCGATGGTGAGCTCTTGGTTGCTGCGGATGCCATAGCCGCCGCTTCTGCCGCTGCCGCCCTGCGCGGTTCCGATGGTGCCGCCCTCGATGGAGAGGTCGCCTTTGCTGTAGATGCCGCTGCCGCCGTCCTTGTGGTCGGCAGTTGCATTGCCGCCCTGCACGGTTCCGATGGTGCCGCCGGAGATGGTGAGCTTGCCGCCGCTGTAGATGCCGTTGCCAGCGCCACTGCTTACGATGTCGCTGCCGCCGCTGCCGCCGATGGCGCTGCCAATGGAGGCGGTGCCAGGAATGGTGAGGTCGCCGTCGCTGTGGATGCCGTCGCCGCCGTCGTAGGTGGAATAGCCTTGGCCGCCCTGCGCTTTTTCGATGCGTCCACCATTGATCGTGACGGTAGTAGAATTGCTCCTGTTACCGCTGCTGCCGCCGATGCCGTCGCCGGTGGTGCCACCCACGGCCTCCACAATGGTGCCGCCGGAGATGGTGATATTGGTAGTGCTGCTGCCAGTGTCACCGCTGCCGATGTCACCGCTGCCGATGCCGGCACCACCGGAGCTGCCACGACCGGAGCCGCCCTGGGCTTTTACGATGGTGCCGCCCTTGATCTTGATGGTAGTAGTGCCGTTGCTGTTGTAACCGCTGCCGATGCCGGCAGCATTGTTGCCGCCGATGGCGGTGATGTTGCCGCCTGTTATCTCAATGGTGCCGGCACCTTTGCCGTCGCTCGAGCCGATGCCAGCAGCGCCATTGCCGCCTGTGGCAGTCAGGCTGCCGGTGTCGTTGCCATCGGCATCTTTTTCGGATGTGATGGTCAGTTTGCCGGTAGTACCCGTGCTCTCTTCGTTGTGCTCGAGGCCGGCATGGAGGAGGTCGTTGATAAGGGTATTGCTGCCTCTGAGCGTGATTTTCGTGTCGCCCTCGCCCTCGACGCTGAGGGCGGCGTCGTTTTTGGCCGTGATGTTGACATTGTCCAGCGTCACGTTGAGAGTGTTATCGTTGCCCGCGAGCTTGTTGATGATGCGGATGACGTTTTGGGCCGCGGCCTTGAAGTTATCCGCCGCGGTCTTCAAGACCGTGGTCGATTCGGTCGGGGTCCCTTCGTCGTCATTGGCGCTGGTGTACATAATCTGGCTTCCCGGCGCAGAGCTGTCGCCGGGCTGGGGGTCGTTTTCCTCGCCGCCGGTGGTGGTGCTGTCGGGCTTGGTGTCGTTTTTCTCGCCGCCGGTGATGTCGTCAGAGCCGGAGGTGCCGTCCCCAGAGCCGGTGCTCTCAGGGTCAGAGCTTCCCGCACCGGTGTTCTCGCCGGGCTGGGTCTGGTTTTCCTCGCCGCCCTCAGAAGAGTCGCTGCCATTGGGGTCGGCATTGGTGCCGTCGGGGGAGACCTTGTCTTCGTCTTGGCTTTCGCTGTCTTCTGATGGGAGCGCGGTCAAATTGGATTTGGCGGCAGGGGTTGCGGTGGTGCCGCCCTCAGAAGAGCTGCCGCCGGAAGAGCCGCCGGTGGTGGAGCCGGTTCCGGAAGAGCCGGTGCCGGGGTCGGGGTTTTTGGTGATGTCGGTTCCTGTTCCGCCCTTGATGGTGACATTGCCGTCCTCGTCCTTATCGCCGAGGCTGTCTGCATCATAAGTTTTATTCGAGCGCTTGACATAGACGTTGCCTTCAGCGTCTTTGGTGACTGTGATGTCGCCGCCGTTGTTGTCAATATAATATGTACCCGCATACGCCGGTGCGGCCATGCCGGCCACCATTGCGGCTGTCAGTGCCAGCGCCGTCACCCGGTGGGACGCAGGCCGGGGGGCGTTTGTCGGCACCCGCAGCGGATGCCCCAGAACGCGCATTGCAAGCTTGCGATAAGAGATCATGGAAACCTCCTCTGAAAAGTGTGAGTTTTGCACAGAAGCTCCCAACAAAACGGCAGGAGATTGTGGAAGAAGCATAAATGTTGAGTCTGATTTATTCTACCATATTCCGGCCATAATGTGACCGAATCTGCGTGAATCGCCGTTTTTTGTGCGTGAATCGCCCCTCAGATGTCCTGAAACGCCCTGACGACAGCGCTGCATGGGCCGACAGCGGGGCCGGGGGGCAGACAAAGATATTGACAAGCGGGGAGGTTTCTGGTATTCTACTAAAGTACCCTGTGCAAACGATACTCGCTGGTGTGGCGCAATGGCAGCGCAACTGATTTGTAATCAGTGGGTTGCAGGTTCAACTCCTGTCACCAGCTCCAAAAAGTCCTACGATATACCGCTGAAAAGCGGCGTGTGTCGTGGGGCTTTTGCTTTTATGTCTCCGACTGCATCGCCGCCATTCAGAAAAATCATGCCGCCCGGCGGGGCGCGGGTATTGAAATCGGCTCATCACGCGATTATAATTGGTTCAGCTAAGCAAAGAGCGTCCAAATGAAAGGGGATACCATGCCCGAATTTTCCACCATGCTGGACCTGCAGGCGCAGATGATGCTTTTGCTGGCCATCGGCGTTTTTCTGGCAAAGAAAAAGCTCATCACCGACCAGGGCCGCGCCTGTCTGACCGACCTGCTGCTCTTCATCATCCTGCCTGCGAACATCATCTAGTCGTTCCGCATCGAGTTCAACGTGGAAATTTTCCGCAGCACCCGGGACATCCTCATCCTGTCGATCTTATTGCAGATGCTCTACGGCGTCGTCTGCGCGGTGTGCTACAACTGCTATCCCTTCGCGCGGAAGGCCGTCATGCAGTACGGCACGGTCTGCTCCAACGCGGGCTTCCTCGGAAGCCCGCTGGCGGAGGGGCTGTTCGGCGGGGTGGGGCTGCTGACGTCGTTCTACCTCATCCCCCAGCGCATCGTGATGTGGTCGGTGGGGGTGTCCTACTTCATGCAGGATGCCGCTCCCGCCACGCCCGAGGAAAAGAAGAAGCACCGCCTCGCAGTGCTCCGCAAGACCATCACCCACCCCTGCATCGCGTCGGTGTTCGTGGGCATGGTCATCATGCTGACCCAGTGGCAGCTGCCCACCTTCCTCGGCAAGGCCGTCCAGTGTACCAGCAGCTGCAACATGACCATGTCGATGTTCCTCATCGGGGCCATCATCGGCAGCCGCGATCTTCACCCGCTGCTGGACAAGGACGCCATCCTCTACTGCATCATCCGGCTCTTCCTGATGCCGCTGGTGGTGCTGGTGGGATGCCGCGCGGCCCATGTGGGCCAGCTGGCGACAGGCGTGGCCGTCGTTCTGGCCGGTATGCCGATGGGCGGCACCACCACCATCCTCGCCGAGAAGTATGGCGCAGACTCCACCTTCGCCAGCAAGTGTACGGCCATCTCCACGGTGCTGTCGCTCATCACGACGCCGCTGTGGTGTTTGGCGGTGTAAAATATGGCAAACGAAACCGCCCCCGGGGAGACCCGGAGGCGGTTTTGTTTCGAGGAAATGGCTCTCCCCTTGGGAGAGCTGGCGCGAAGCGCCTGAGAGGGCAAGGCTGCTACAAGAAAAGCACAGGCACAGCGACAGTATCGCTCTGACAAACAGTCAGTTTATCGCTGTGTGGCGGCCCTTTCGCCACGAGCTTGCCCTCTCCGTCACCTGCGGTGACACCTCTCCCAGAGGGAGAGGCTTACGGTGTTGCCGCTACATACCCCGCCTTCTCGATGCACCTGCGTCCCTCGTCGGTGTCCAGCCAGTCGTAGACCTTCCGCTGGGGGCTGTCGGGGGCGGCGTCCGCGTGGACGACTGCGTAGAACTCGTTGCAGAGCGGGTAGCTCTCATCGGCGATGGTGTCATTGCCGGGGGTCACGCCGTCCACAGCCAGCAGGCGGAGGCCGGGCTTCGAGTACATCTGGTCGATGTAGTAGTAGACCGAAAAGCCGATGGCGTTGGCGGAGTTGTTGTACTCGGCGATGCTGTCCACGAGGCCGCCCATGTCGGCGGGGGCAAGCTCGGTGGGCGCAGCCATCAGCTGGCCGTCGCCCTTGTCGATGAGCAGCTTTTTGAAGAGGGTCTGACTGCCCGAGTCCACGCCCCGCTGGAACGCCACGATGGGGGAGTCCGCGCCGCCCACGTCCTTCCAGCTGGTGATGCGGCCCGCATAAATATCCCGCAGCTGCTGCTGGGTCAGGCTCCGGACGGGATTCTCTTCGTTGACGATGAACACCAGCGCGTCCCGGCCGATGGCTTTCTGTTCGAGCTTTGCGTCGGCCTCGGCCAGCTCTTCCTTGACGTACTCGGGGGCCTCGTAGACGATGAGGAGCTGTGCGCCGTAGTCCTCGCTGTCGCTGCGGGACCAGAGGCCGAAGTTCTCCCAGGCATAGGCCGTGGTGCTGACGGTGATGCTGGTCTGGGCCTCGAGAAGGTCCATGCCGGTGACATCAGCCTTCATCTGGGCCATCAGGGGGATGCAGGCCGTGGAGCCGTCGAGGCGGGGGAACTCGTCCTCGGTCAGGAAGGGGACGGGAGTGTCCGCATCGGGGACAGACGCCGCCGGAGAGTCGGCGGGGGAGTCCGCCGTGCCGGTTTTGCAGGCGGTGAGCATCGCCGCCCCGAAGCCGAGGCCCATCACGCGCAGGAAGCTGCGGCGGGAGATCATCTCTTTCATATCAAAAACCTCCGTGTCAGTACAGGTAGCCCCCGCCAGCGTCGTCGCTGGGGGAGGAGAAGATGCTTTCGCGGTAGAGCCACTGGCCGGTGGAGTCCATCAGGCCGTAGTCGAAGCCCTGCCGCGCGATAAAGCAGTCGTCGGGTAGATCGTCGATGCTGTAGCAGCTGCCGAGGCGGCGGAGAAGCAGATTGCCCTCCATGTCCAGCACGTCGGAGAGGTTCGACGAGTCGCTGTTGTCCCGGTGGGCCGTGAGCAGAGGGCCGTTGGCGGTGTTGGTGAGGTAGGAGGCGTAGGTGTACTGCTGGGCCTCACCGGCGGACGACCAGAGCAGCCCATCGCCGCTGTAGGTCTGGATGGCAACGGTGTCGTAGTTCTCGCTGTTGTATTGCAGCAGGGCGTAGCCGTCGGGCAGAGCGGTCAGACTGACATAGTGTCCCTCTTCGACGGGCGTCACCTCTACGTCGGTCAGCAGCGCGCCGGTGGTGCCGTCATAGATTTTAAGGACATTGTTTGCCGTCAGCACAGCGACATTACCGGAGTGGTAGTCCGTGTCGCTCCGCTGGACGGCGGTCTTTTCGCCGCTGGCGAGGTCGATGAGGGTGTAGGGGTTATCCGGGTCATCGCTGCCGAGGAGGGTGACACAGCCGGGCGTGTAGTCCATCACACACCAGTCGAAGCGGCCCAGCTCCACGGCCTCGCCGCTGTTCAAATCGTAGAGGACGGAGCGGCTGTCCTGACGGCTCTGAAGGCAGGCGACGCCCACGCCGCAGGCCGAGACGGCGCTGTCCTCTTCGCCGGTGAGCAGTTCGCCGGTGGTGACATTGTAGAGGGCTTCGCGGGCGATGCCCCAGTCTGAGCCGCGGAACCAGCTCAAATCGAGCCAATCGGCAAAGCCGCCGCGATACGATGCGAGGGAGCTGGCCGTGCAGCCGTCCTCCCGCATCAGCACATTGCCCTCCCGGTCGGTGACGAGGACGTATTGGTGAAGCGGCTGGTCAGGGTCGTCGTAGGCGTAAGTAAGGCCATCGGGCAGGTCGTAGCAGTTGAAGATGAGGCGCTGGCCGCCCTCGTCCACAACGATACAGTCAAGGGCCGTCTCAGGCACGGGCAGCTCAGCTCCGGTGGCGAGGTCGTACACCCGGATGCCGCCGGTGGTGCCGTTCTCGAAAGCCCAGACGTCGGCGTCATCCCGCAGGATGAGCAGCCCGCCCGAGAGAGTGGCGCTCACGGCGTAGGGAAAGGTCATGACGGCATTGCCGTCGGCGTCGTAAAGGGTGGAAGTGCGCTCCTCCGTGCCGGGGGTGGAGTGAGCCACGAGGTAGTGGTTCGTCTCGCCGGTGAGGGTGTCCTTCAGCAGCTGGATGCTGTCGGAGCTGCTGGCTTTGTAGAGCACCCTGCTGCCCCGGAGGATGGTGCCGCCGCCGTTCCCGGTGTAAGAGTAGAGGTAGTGGAGCGAGTCGTCGCGGAGCCATGCGTCGCTGTAATACTGCGGAGCCTGCGAGGACGCCGTCCCCTCGTGTCGGGGCGACGCCGCAGGCAGCAGCGAACAGCTCGTCAGCAGCCCGCCCGCCAGCACGAGGCAGGCGGCGCGGCGGCTGAGTCGAAGCAGAGTGGTCTTCATAGAAACACCTCACAGTCTCCCAGAATTTGACTTTCCCATCTATAGTATATACGAAAGACCCGGACATTTCATTGCAGAAATGTGGACGGGCCTGGTTACAAAATTATGACAAGCTTATTCTTCGTCTCCCTGTTCCTTCAATTCCTTCAGGAAGGGCAGCAGGAAAGGCACCGAGATGCAGAAGGTGAGGCCATCGGCGATGGGCTGGCACAGCTCGATGCCGCTCAGGCCCCAGATGTGGGGCAGGGTGAGGATGAGCGGGATGAAACAGACGCCCTGACGGCAGCAGGCGAGGAAGGTGGCCCGGCCCGACTTGCCGATGGACTGGAACATCATATTCGTCACGATGATGACGGGCTGTAAGAACATGGCGACGCACTGATACCGCAGGGCGGGCAGAGCCACGGCGGTGACCTCGGGGTCATCGCGGAAGAGGCGGATGAGGGGCTCGGCGTTGAACCAGCAGAGGGAGTTGAGCACCGCCATAAAGACGAAAGCCGTCGAGATGGTGAAGATGGCCGCTTTCCGCACCCGGGCAAAGCGGCGGGCGCCGTAGTTGAAGGCCGCTACAGGCTGCAGGCCCTGTCCGACGCCGATAGCCACCGACAGCACGAACTGGAAGATGCGGGACACGATGCTCATGCCGGCCACGGCAGCGTCGCCGTAGCTGCGGGCGGCGACGTTCAGCAGCATGCTGCCGATGCTGTTCAGGCCCTGACGGCCGAAGCTGGGCGCACCGTTGAAGAAGATCTGCCCGAAGTCCCGGGCGCTGCGGGTGACCTGGGTGATGCGGAATCGGCTGACGGTCTTGCCCCGCAGAAACATGGAAAGCAGGATGCAGAAGCTGATGCTCTGGCTCAGGGCGGTGGCCGTGCCTGCGCCGCCGGTCCCCATGCCGAGGCCGAAGATGAAGACGGGGTCCAGCACGATGTTGAGCACACCGCCGGTGACGAGGCCGATCATGGCGAAGCTGGCCTTGCCCTCGTAGCGGAGGATGTTGTTCATCACGAGGCTCGACATCATGAGCGGGGCCGCGATGAGGATGGGCCGCGCGTAGGCGCAGGCGTGGGGCAGGATGGTGTCGGTGCTGCCCAGCAGCATCATGAAGTCGGGCAGGGCAGCGAGACCGAGAACGGCCAGCACTGCGCCGAAGGTCAGCGCCGTGAAGAAGCTGGTGGAGGCGAACTTTGTGGCCGCATGGGTGTCCTGACTGCCGAGGCTGCGGCTGATGATGCCGCCCGCGCCGTGGCCCAGCATGAAGCCGAGGGCCTGAATAATGGCCATCAGGCTCGACACGACGCCCACCGCGCCCGACGCGCTGGTGGACAGCTGGCCCACAAAGAAGGTGTCGGCCAGATTGTAGATGCTGGTGATGAGCATACTCAGGATGGTGGGGGCCGCGAGGCCGAGAATGAGCTTTGGCACGGGGGTCTGGGTCATTTTCTCGAACTGGAGCCTGCTGCGCTCCAGCTCGGCGGCGTCGGATGCGGTGCGGGGGGAAGACGGCATGAAGAGATACCTCACTTTCGGAAATCAAAGAAAATACCGCTCTTTGCGCAAAGAACGGGTAAAATGCAGATATACAATAAGTATAGCGCAGATCGGGGGAAATGTCGAGACAGCAGTGCGGGCAGGCACGGTGGAAGCTTTCTCCTCAGATACGGTGACCGGGTTGCGGCTCCCAGCGTCTGCCGCGCTGTCGCTTGCATCCTGCTGGCCGCGGCCCCAACAGCTCCTCCCTGTTTCCGCCGCTGGCGCTCGGGTTGCCTTTGCTGCTTTTCTTCGGCCCCTTGGGCGGGGCCTTGAAAAGCAGAAGGCTGCCCCAGCCTCGCCTCCCTTCATCTGCCGCTGGCAGCGGTCGGCTCCGCTGCAGTCGTCGCCGTTGCCTCAAAAAGTTAGGGTATTGAGTGCAAAAGCGGGAGAAAATGGAATGCCTTTTGGCAAATTTGCCAAAGAAAGGTCGAATTGCTTGTAGAAAATCACGTCAAGTGGTATAATTTATGGAAAGAAACAAAAGCGCGAAGATAAAAAACAGCGCAGAGAAGAGTTCCGGGGAGATCCTGCCCCGGGATACGGAGGGAAATCTTATGAAATCTGTGGCACAGACTATCATTGAAGCAGACCGCTTCTACACCATCGCCGCCAAGACCGGCAGCGTCATTCAGGCTGTGGAGAGCGTCAAGGACGGCGGCAACATCCGTCTGGGCAAGTACGAGCACAAGCCCGAGCAGGAGTGGGCTTTCGTCCGCGAGGGCGACGGCGTTTACCGTATCCGCAACCGCGCCTCCGGCAAGCTCATCGACCTGATGATGACCGGCACCGCCAACGGCACCTGGCTCCACCTGTGGGAGGACGTGGGCGGAACTTCCCAGATGTGGAAGATGGAGCCCACCCCGGCCGGCACCGTCCGCCTGCGCTCCATGTGGGCTGCCGGCAAGTGCATCGACACCGTGGGCATGGGTACTGCGGACGGCGCTGTGCTCCAGATCTGGCAGGAGACTGCCGGCGAGGACCAGCTGTGGACCATCTCTGAGGTGAAGGACCGCGCAAAGCACGCCCCCAAGGCGGAGGAAAAGCCCGCTGAGGTCAAGGCCGAGGCCGCTGCTCCCGCCGAGGAAAAGCCGGTTGAGGAAAAGGCTGCACCTGCTGTGAAGAAGACCACCAGAAAGCCTGCGGCAAAGAAGACTGCTGCGAAGTCCGCTGGGGCAAAGGCCGAAGCCGCACCCGCCAAGGCCGAGGAAAAGCCCGCCGAGGCCGCTCCTGCCGCAAAGCCTGCCCGCAAGACCGCCACTCGTAAGAAGAGCACGAAGGCCAGCAAGTAAGCAAGGCTACATAGCATCATAGCAAAAAAGCACCCGCTCTCCACAGTGATGTGGAAAGCGGGTGCTTTTGGGTTTAGGGTCAGGTTTGCCTTCGTACAACCTCTCAGTGCCCCATCTTGCCCTTCTTGAACTTCAGCGCCGCTGCGATGAAGCCCTTGAACAGGGGATGTGCGCGGTTGGGACGGCTCTTGAACTCGGGGTGGAACTGTGCGCCGAGGTGGAAGTCACGGCCCGGCAGCTCCACGGTCTCCACAAGGCGGCCGTCGGGGCTGGTGCCGGAGATGACCAGACCGGCGTCCTGCATCTCCTGACGGTAGTCGTTGTTGAACTCGTAGCGGTGGCGGTGGCGCTCCCAGATCTCGCTCTGGCCGTAGCACTCGGCCATCTTGGTGCCGGGCAGGACGGTGCAGGGGTACTTGCCCAGACGCATGGTGCCGCCCTTGGGGATGTTGCCCTGCTGGTCGGCCATCAGGTCGATGACGTTGTGATGACCCTCGGGGGTGAACTCGCTGGAGTTGGCGTCGGCGTAGCCCAGAACGTGGCGGGCGAACTCCATGACCATGATCTGCATACCGAGGCAGATGCCGAAGTAGGGGACATCGTTCTCGCGGGCGTACTGTGCGGCCTGTATCATGCCTTCGATGCCGCGGTCGCCGAAGCCGCCGGGGACGATGATGCCGTCCACGTCCGCAAAGGCTTCCCTGCAGGCGGCCTGGTCGGTCAGGTCCTCGCTCTCCACCCACTTGATCTCCACCTGACTGTCGTTCTCAAAGCCGGCGTGGTAGAGGCTTTCCATGACGGACAGATAGGCGTCATGCAGCTTGACGTACTTGCCCACGAGGGCGATGGTGCAGGTCTTGCTGCGGGTGGCGATCCGGGCCAGCATCTCTTTCCACTCGGTGAGGTCGGCGGGGGGAACATCCAGATGCAGCTGCTTGACCACCACGTCGTCGAGGCCGCCGGTGTGGAGCATCAGCGGACACTGGTAGAGGCTGGGCATGGTCAGGTTCTCGATGACGCACTCCGGCTTGACGTTGCAGAAGGTGCTGATCTTCCGGCGGATGTCGCTGCCCACGCTGCCGTCGGCGCGGAGGATGATGATGTCGGGGCTGACGCCCATGCCCTGCAGCTCCTTGACGGAGTGCTGTGCGGGCTTGGATTTGTACTCATCGGAGCCGGAGATGTAAGGCACCAGCACCACATGGATGAAGCAGCAGTTCTCCTTGCCCTGCTCGAGGCCCACCTGACGGATGGCCTCGAGGAAGGGCTGGCTCTCGATGTCGCCGGTGGTGCCGCCGATCTCGGTAATGACCACATCGGCCTCGGTGGAAGAGGCCAGATTGTAGATATAGCTCTTGATCTCGTTGGTGATGTGGGGGATGATCTGGACGGTCTGGCCGAGGTAAGCGCCCTGGCGCTCCTTGTTCAGCACGTTCCAGTAGACCTTGCCGGTGGTGAGGTTCGAATACTTATTCAGGTTCTCGTCGATGAAGCGCTCGTAATGGCCCAGGTCCAGGTCGGTCTCGGTGCCGTCGTCGGTGACGAAGACCTCGCCGTGCTGCAGGGGGCTCATGGTACCCGGGTCCACGTTCACGTAGGGGTCCAGCTTCTGGCTGGCCACCTTGAGGCCGCGGCACTTCAGCAGTCGGCCCAGAGAGGCGGCGGTGATGCCTTTGCCCAGACCGGAGACGACGCCGCCGGTCACGAAAATAAACTTTGCCATAATGGTTCTCCTCTAATTTACAGATATTCTTTGCCGTGAATAGCACGATAAGCAGATACTTTCCCTCAGTGGGGGCGCAATACGGATTATTGCGCGGGGTCGTAGGAGTCCAGTATCTCCTGCGCGACCTCGGCGCGGTCGCGCCGGGTGTCCATCGCTTTTTTCTCGATGTAGCGGTGCGCCTCGGCCTCGGTCATATGGCCCAGCTCGATGAGGCAGCACTTGGCGCGGCTCACCAGCCGCACCTGCACCAGCTTTTCCTGCATCCGCTGATTCTCCTGCCGCAAAAGCAGGAGGCGGTGGTTGCTGGCGGCGGCCATCTGGATGGCCTGCAAAAAGAAGGTGTTGGAGAAGGGCTTTGTGACCAGCAGAACACCTTCTTCGCTCAGCGGGGTCAGAAGCTGCTCGGCGGCTGCGGCCTTGGCCAGAAATATCACACCGGCATCCGTTTTCTCCACGGCGTCGGCGCACAGCTCGTGGCCGAACTCATCCGGCAGCGGCGAGTTGACCACGATGAGCTCAAAGTCGGATTCCAGCATCCTCCGCCGCGCCTCCGCCGCACTTGGTACGATGAGGGGCCGCGCATAGCCCAGCTCCGTCAGGCGTGCGGAGATATATTCGTTGGAGCTTGCGCCCGCGCTTACGATCAGGGCACGTCCCATTCGGCTCACTCCTTTCCTATGTCATTCTGCATCAGATGGCATTGAAGTAGTGGACGCGCTCATATTCGGCGGGGTCGGAGGCGTTCTTGAGCGCCTCGCAGCGGCGCAGAGCCTCGGCATAGTAGCGGCGGCTCAGCTCGTCGGGCAGGAATTTGTGAAGGAACTCGCTGTTCTGGGCCACCTCGACGGCCTCTTCCAGCGAGGCGGGCAGGGTCTCGAGACCGAGACCGGCGGCTTCGCTCGGGATAAAGAGGTTGCGGTTGACAGGGGCAGACAGCTCCATCCGGTTCTCGATGCCGTCGAGGCCTGCTGCCAGCACGAGGCCGATGGCGAGGTAGGGGTTGCAGGCGGGGTCGGGGCTGCGCAGCTCCATGCGGCAGTTGTCGCCCTTCACCTGCGGGATGCGGACCAGCTGGCTGCGGTTCTGGCGGCTCCAGCTCACGTAGCGGGGAGCCTCGTCGCAGCCGAAGCGGAGGTAGCTGTTGGGCAGGGGATTCGTGAAGGCCGTCAGCTCCCGGCTGTGGCGGAGGATGCCCGCCATGAAGCTGCCGGGGATGCTGTCGGGGGCGATGTCGCCCTCAAAGAGGTTCTTGCCGTCCATGGTCAGCGAGAGGTTGATGTGGAGGCCGCTGCCGGCCTGGTCGGGCAGGGGCTTCGGCAGAAAGCTGGAGTGGAAGCCGTTGCTGGCCGCCACGGCCCGGACGATCTGCTTGAACAGGAAGATGTTGTCGGCGGTGTTGAGGGGGCCGGCGTAGTGGAAATCGATCTCATTCTGGCCGTGGCCGTTCTCGTGGTGGCTGTGCTGGGGGGCGAGGCCCATCTGCTCCATGGTCAGGCAGATGTCCCGGCGGATGTTCTCGCCGGCGTCCAGCGGCGCTACGTCGAAATAGCCGCCTGCGTCGATGGGGATGCGGGTGGGACGGCCCCGGTCGTCGTTCTCGAAGAGATAGAACTCGCACTCGGTGCCGACGTTGCAGCGCAGGCCCAGCTGCTTGAACCGGCGGTTGATGTCCCGCAGGAAGCCGCGGCAGTTGCCGCCGAAGGGGGTGTTGTCCGGCTTTTCCACGTCGCAGAAGAACTGCATCACCCGGCCCTCAGCCGTGCGCCAGGGCAGGATGGTCATGGTGGACAGGTCGGGCCGGAGGACCAGGTCGCTCTCCTCCACGTGCATGAAGCCCGCGATGGCGCTGCCGTCGAAGCAGACGCCATCCTCCAGCGCCTTGGGAAGGTCGCTTGCCAGCACGGCGATGTTCTTCTGGAAGCCGAAGATGTCACAGAACGCGAAGCGGACAAATTTTACGTTGTTGTCCTCGACGAAATCGAGGATGTCCTGCTGTGTCGTATAACTCATAGGTGTGTGCCCTCTGAAAAGTATGTCTTCTTAAAAAACGCCCAAAGGCCTGCCTCTGTACAGAGGCAGGTCTTCAGGCTGGTGTAAGAAATAGGAAAAGGAGAATGGCTCAGATAAGCGCCTCAGCCGGTGGTGCTTTATTCTACGCTGGTATGTGAAGATCAGACGTAGTAGAGCATCTTGCTGTAGCTGGGCAGAGGCCAGTAGTCCTCGCCGCAGATGGTCTCGGCGTCGTCGGCGGCGGCGCGAAGAGCGTCCATCTTGGGCAGAACGTCGTCGTGGAAGGCGACGGCCTTTGCGCTCTCGTCGGAGAGGGCCTTTGCGGCATTGACGGCAGCCTGCAGCTCGTCCACAGCGTCGCTCATGGCGTCGGCGTCAGCGGACAGGCGGGTGAGGGCCTTCGTCTCACTGCGGACGCTCAGGCTCTCGCTGACGGCCAGCTTGGAGGCGGCGGTGTTGGCGACCTCACTCATGTAGGCGTTGACGGCGGGCAGCAGCTGCTTGCGGGCCATCTCCAGCATGGTCAGGGCCTCGATGTTGATGATCTTGGAGTAGTGCTCCATCTCAACTTCGTAGCGGCTCTCCATCTCGACCTTGGTCAGGACGCCGAAGTCCTCCATCAGGGCGATGTTCTTCGGCTCGATGAGGGCGGGCAGAGCGGCGGGGGTGTTCTTCTTGTTGGGCAGACCGCGCTTTGCAGCTTCCTCTTCCCACTCGGCAGTGTAGCCGTTGCCGTTGAAGATGACGCGGCGGTGGTCGCGGATGGTGCGCTTGACGAGGGCGATGGCGGCGCTGGTGAAGTCGTCGGCCTTCTCCAGCTCGTCAGCGTAGCCCTTCAGCTCCTTGGCGACGGCGGTGTTCAGGATGGTGTTGCAGTCGCTCAGGTTCTCGGCGGAGCCGGGCATACGGAACTCAAACTTGTTGCCGGTGAAGGCAAAGGGAGAAGTACGGTTGCGGTCGGTGGTGTCCTTGCTGAACTTGGGCAGGACATCGACGCCCAGGTCCATCTTCATCTTGACGGGGCCGGCGTAGGGAGAATCGGAAGCGATGGCGTCGATGACGGCTTCCAGCTCTTCGCCCACGAAGATGGAGATGATGGCCGGAGGTGCCTCGTTGGCGCCCAGACGGTGGTCGTTGCCGGGGGTGGCGACGGAGGTACGGAGCAGGTCGGCGTACTCATCGACAGCCTTGATGACGGCGGCGAGGAAGACCAGGAACTGCAGGTTCTCCATGGGGGTGTCGCCCGGGTCCAGCAGATTCTCGTGGGTGGTGGACATGGACCAGTTGTTGTGCTTGCCGCTGCCGTTGACGCCCTCGAAAGGCTTCTCGTGCTGCAGGCAGACCAGACCGTACTTGGGGGCCAGCTTCTTCATCATCTCCATCGTCAGCAGGTTGTGGTCGATGGCGACGTTGGTGGTGTCAAAGATGGGGGCCAGCTCATGCTGGCAGGGAGCTACCTCATTGTGCTTGGTCTTGGCGGGGATGCCCAGCTTCCACAGCTCTTCGTCCAGCTCCTTCATGAAAGCGGAGACCTCGGGGCGGATGACGCCGAAGTAGTGCTCTTCCAGCTCCTGACCCTTGGCGGACGGTGCGCCGAAGAGGGTGCGGCCGGTGAGGATGAGGTCCTGACGGGCCTCGTAGTCTTCCTTCTTAATAAGGAAGTACTCCTGCTCGGGGCCGACGGTGGTGGAGACGTAATCCACATCCTTGCCGAAGAGCTTCAGGACGCGGATGGCCTGATTGGACAGCGCGTTCATGGAGCGCAGCAGGGGAGTCTTCTTGTCCAGCGCCTCGCCGGTGTAGCTGACGAATGCAGTGGGGATGCAGAGGACGTCATCTTTCACGAAAGCGAAGCTGGTGGGGTCCCATGCGGTGTAGCCGCGGGCCTCACAGGTGGCGCGCAGGCCGCCGGAGGGGAAGGAAGAGGCGTCGGGCTCGCCGCGCACCAGCTCCTTGCCGTTGAACTCCATGATGGCGGTGCCGTCGCCCACGGGGGAGACGAAGCCGTCATGCTTCTCGCTGGTAATGCCGGTCAGCGGCTGGAACCAGTGGGTGTAGTGGGTGGCACCCAGCTCCATGGCCCAGCGCTTCATGACGCTGGCCACGACGTTTGCCACCTCGATGTCCAGAGGTGCGCCCTTGTGCAGGGTCTTCTCGAGGCTCTTGTAGGTAGCGCTGGGGAGGCGCTCCTTCATGACGTGCTCGTTGAACACCTTGCTGCCGTAGATCTCCATAACATTTGCTGCCATAAATCCTACTCCTTACTTGAATTGAAATACTTCAGCTGGTCGCGGATTTTTACGCGGAAAGAGGCGGGCTCTCCCGCGAAATATCGAGTTAAACGAAACGACGCTGCGAGTCAGGAGGTGACTCACAGCGCCGTTGCTGTCTATGCGATGATTATAGCCGAACGGGGCGAAAAACGCAATAGACAGATTTGACGATTCTGCACAAACTGACTCCCGATTTTTTGGAGTATTGCGCGGGTGGTATGACTATTAGATGACCTGAAACAGGAAAAACTTCAGATAGTTCGTCTCCGGTACGCCCCAGAGGATGGGGTGGTCGGGGGCCTGCTGGCGCACTTCGATTTGGCGCAGCTGGCGGTGAGCGTCCTTTGCGGCGGAGCGCAGCATCTTGATGAACAGCTCCTCGGTGGCAAAATGAGAGCAGCTTGCCGTGGCGAGGTAGCCGCCCCGGGGCAGAAGCTTCATGGCCCGGTAGTTGATCTCCTTGTAGCCCCGCATGGCGTTTTCCACCGTGCGGCGGGCTTTGGTGAAAGCCGGCGGGTCGAGGATGATGAAATCGTAGGGGTGGCCTTCTTTTTCGAGGCGGGGCAGCAGCTCGAAGGGATCCTCGCAGAGGAAGTCCATGTTGGTCAGGCCGTTGCGCTCCGCGTTCCGCTGGGCCATGGCGATGGCGTCGGCGCTGATGTCCGCTGCCGTGACCCGGGCTGCGCCGCCGCTGGCTGCGTTGAGGGCAAAGCTGCCGGTGTGGGTGAAGCAGTCCAGCACGGTGTGGCCGGCGGCGAGGCGGGCGACTGCCCGGCGGTTGTACTTCTGGTCGAGGAAGAAGCCGGTCTTCTGGCCGTTCTCAAAATCGACGTGGTAGTAGACGCCGTTCTCGCAGATCTCGGTCTGGGTGGAGGCGGGGTGGCTCTCACCCGGCAGCTCGAACCAGCCCTTGCTCTGCTCGAGACCCTCTTTGGCACGCAGGGCCTCGTCGTTCCGCTCGTAGATGCCGTCGATGGTCTGGCCGTCGGCCCGCAGCACTTCGGCGAGGAGGGGGAAGAGGACGGGCTTCAGTTTCTCCATGCCGACGCTGAGGGTCTGGGTGACGAGGATGTTGTTGAAGCGGTCCACGGTCAGGCCGGGGAACTGGTCGGCCTCGCCGAAGATGACCCGGCAGGCCGACAGGTCGGCGGGCTCAAGGACGGTCTTGCGGTAGGCCCAGGCGTACTCGACGCGGCGGCGCCAGAAGCTGGCGTCGAAGGTGTCGTTGGCGTTGCGGGAGATGAGGCGGACGCGGATCTTGCTCTTGAGAGAGACGAAGCCGGTGCCGAGGTAAGCGCCCTTCGGGCTCACCACGTCGGCGAGGGTTCCGTTCTCGGGCTCTGTCTCCGGGAACTCGAGGATGTCGTTCTCGTATACCCACGGATGCCCGCCCACGAGGCTGGCCTCGGCTTTTTTGTTTACTTTATAAATAGGATAGCTGCGTTCTGATTTCATACTGTGAACTCCTTCTGTTAAAGGCTCTCCCTTTGGGAGAGCTGGCGCGGAGCGCCTGAGAGGGCAAGCGTGTGACAAAAGAGACGGAATGCGGCGATAGTCAAAAGCCTTTATCAGAGCGATGTTATCGCTGTGTTCAAACATCTCCGTCAGCGTCCTTGCCCTCTCCGTCACCTTCGGTGACACCTCTCCCAAGGGGAGAGGCTTTTGTGACATGCTAACTTACCATTTATAATACCATAAAAATATGTTAGAATAAATACAAAAACCACCGAAAGGAAGGAAAACATCATGGAAATCGAGCGCAAGTGGATGGTGAACGGCTGGCCGGAAGGGCTGCCGCTGAAAGAGGAGTTTGCCATGCGGCAGGGCTACATCAGCGTGCGGCCCACCGTCCGCATCCGGGAAGAGGCCCTGACGGGAGGCAAGACCCGCTACGTCCTCTGCTTCAAGTCGGGCGGCGGGCTGGCGAGGGAAGAGATCGAGCGGGACATCGACCCTGAGCTTTTCAATGACCTCGAGACGAAGATCATCGGCAGGCCCCTTATCCCGAAGCTCCACCGCAGCTACCTGCTGCCGGACGGTGCGGTGCTGGAAGTGAATCATGTGGACGAGGGCCAGCCGACGGAGTTCTGGTACGCCGAGGTGGAGTACCCCACGGTAGAGGCAGCCCGCAGCTGGCAGCCTGCCGCCGTGGGCCTCGCGGACTACCTGAACGACGAAGTCACCGACCAGCCCGGCCAGAGCATGGGGGCCTATTGGGAGCAGACCCGGGGCTGAACCGACGAAAGTTGTGGAAAAACCTTGAAGATTATGATATGATGGTCGTATCACTCATACTGCGGCCCCGGACGGGCCGGGAAAGAAGGAAACAACTACGAAACGACCCAAATTCACGCTGTCTGTGCAGTACAATTCGCCGGTCATCCTGACATTTTTCCTCCTCTCACTGGGGGTGCTGTTCCTGGGCCAGTACACCGGCGGCTGGACGACCACCCATCTGTTCAGCGTTTACCGTTCCTCGCTGAAAGACCCGCTGTTTTACATCCGGCTCTTCGGCCATGTGCTGGGCCACGGCAGCTGGGACCATTTCCTGAACAATATGCTGCTTCTCCTCGTCGTCGGCCCGCCGATGGAAGAAAAGTACGGCAGCCTGCCCCTGCTCAAAGGCATCCTGCTCACGGCCCTCATCTCGGGCATTCTGCAGTGTGCGTTGTTCCCCCGCACGGCGCTGCTGGGCGCGTCGGGCATCGTCTTCATGCTCATCATGCTGGCATCCCTGTCCGGCTTCTCGGGCGGCATCCCCGTCACCATGCTGCTGGTGGCGGCGCTCTATCTGGGCCAGCAGATCTATGACATCATCTTTGTGCGGGACAACGTGGCCAACTTCATGCACATCGTCGGCGGCGTCTGCGGCACAGTGTTCGGCTACGTCAATGCAGGGCCGCGCAGGAAACGGAAACACTAGCCCTCTCAGGCGCGATGACTGAGAGGGCGGCTAAGAACAAGCAAATTTTATCATTCGGGTGGTTTTGCCGCTTGCTTTTTGATGGGCAGCGCTCTATTATATCATTTGTACAAATATTTCTCTTCGAATTTTCACAAAATCACCAAATGTAGTTTATCGGACGGAGGTTGTTTATGAGACGACTGTGCAGCCCATCCCCGGGGATGAAACTGCAAAAAAATCACGACAAAGGAGGACGGACGCTTTGAACGAACACGAAAAACCGCAGATAGACTTCATGCACAAGCTTGCGCGCCAGATCGTGGAACGCCGCAACCTTGTGTTCCTGTTTGTCATTCTGGCTGCCATCTTCACGGTGTTCTCGGTGCGGTGGGTCAAGGTCGAGACCGACATGACCACCTACCTGCCCAAGACCTCGGAGACCCGCATGGGCCTCGACATCATGGACGAGCAGTTCACGACCTACGGCTCTGCCGATGTCATGGTGGCCAACATCACGCCCGCTGAGGCCGACGAGCTTTCCGACCGGCTCACCGAGCTCAAGGGCGTCCAGATGCTGGACTACGACGACACCACCGACCATTATAATAAGGACGCGGTGTCGGCCCTTTACTCCATCACCTTCGACTACCCCGAGGACGATGACCAGTGCCTCGAGGCCCTTGACCGGGTGAAGGAATACCTCGCCGACTACGACATCTACGTCTCCACCTCGCTGGGCAACACCCAGCAGGAGACCATTGATGCCGAGGTGCGGGTCATCATGGTGTATGTTGCCGTCATCATCGTCATCGTCCTGCTCCTGACGTCCCAGACCTACGCCGAGGTGCCTGTCCTCATCCTCACCTTCGTGGTGGGCATGATCCTGAACATGGGTACAAACTTCATGCTCGGCACCATCTCTTTCGTGTCCAACTCGGTCACGAACATCCTGCAGCTGGCGCTGTCGCTGGACTACGCCATCATCTTCTGCAACCACTTCAAGGAAGAACACCAGACCATGCCTCTGAAGGAGGCCGTCATCGAGTCCCTGAGCAAGAGCATCCCCGAGATCAGCTCCAGCTCCCTGACCACCGTCGGCGGCCTTGTGGCGATGCTGTTCATGCAGTTCCGCATCGGCTCCGATATGGCCGTCTGCCTCATCAAGTCCATCCTCTTTGCGATGCTCTCGGTGTTCGTGGTCATGCCCGGCCTGCTGATGCTCTTCGGACCCTACATGGATAAGACCAGGCACAGGAACTTCGTGCCGGAGATCCCCTTCGTGGGCCGCTTTGCATGGCGCACCCGCAAGGTCATCCCTGTCATCTTCCTGGTGGTCATCCTCATCGGTTACCACTTCTCGAACCTTTGTCCCTACGCCTACGGCTACGACGTCATTAAGGTGCCGAAGATGAACGAATCCCTCATCGCAGACCAGATGATCGAAGAGAACTTCACCAAGTCGAACCTCGTGGCCCTCGTCTACCCCAAGAACGACGATTACAGCATCGAGAAAAAGATGCTGGAGGAGCTGGAACGCTATGATGAAATAGACTCCACCAAGGGTCTGTCCAACATCGAGGCCCAGGACGGCTATATGCTGGAAGACAAGCTCACCGCCCGCCAGTTCTCCGAGATGGCCGACCTGGACTACGAGGCCGCCCAGATGATCTACACCGCCTACGCCATCGAGAACGAGGAGTACGGCCAGATCATCGGCAACTTCGCCTCCTATAAAGTGCCGCTGGTGGATATGTTCCTCTACGTCTGCGACGAGGCCGACACCGGCATCGTCTCCCTCTCTCAGGAAGACCTGGACGACCTCCACGACGCCCGCGAACAGATGGAGAGCGCACTGGCCCAGCTGCAGGGCGACGACTACAACCGCGTCCTCATCTACCTGAGCCCCTCTCTGGAACCCGGCCAGACTACTTATGAGTTCACCGACACCATCCGCTCCATCGCCCGGAAGTATTACCCGGACGGCGAGCTCTACATGGCCGGTGACGCCACCAACGAGTACGATTTCCAGAAGTCCTTCGCCATCGATAATGTCGTCGTCAACGTCGTGTCCATCTTTATCGTCCTGCTGGTGCTGCTGTTCACCTTCCAGTCCGTCGGTATGCCCATCCTGCTCATCGTGGTCATCCAGGGCGCTATCTGGATCAACTTCTCGTTCCCATATTTCATGGGGACCAACCTCTACTTCATGGGCTACCTCATCGTCAGCTCCATCCAGATGGGCGCGAACATCGACTACGCGATCGTCATCGCTACCCGTTTCAACGAGCTGAAGGATAAGATGGAGCACAAGCAGGCCATGATAGAGACCATCAACTTCGCGTTCCCGACCATCCTGACTTCCGGCACCATCATGACCGTGTCCGGCCTCCTCATCGGCCAGATGACTTCCGACGCCTGCATCGTGGGCATCGGCCAGTGCCTGGGCCGCGGCACCATCATCTCCATCCTCCTCGTCCTCTTCGTTCTGCCCCAGATCCTGCTCATCGGCACCCGCATCGTGGACCGTACCTCCTTTGCCGTGCCGAAGCTGGTGGCCCGCAGCAGCGGCAATGGCCGTATGCGGGTCAACGGCATCGTGCAGGGCGAGATCCACGGCTCTGTGGCCGGTACGATGAACGCCATCGTGGACGGCAACGTCCAGCTGACCGTCATCTCGGGCAACGTCTCTCAGGAACTGGACGACAACGAAAAACAGGAGGTGCAGAATGAAGACCAGTAACCATCTGCTGCGCCGCCTGACGGCTGCGCTTCTGGCCGCTGTGCTGGCGCTGAGCATCGCACTGCCGGTGTTCGCGTCCGACGACGGCGATACCATTTACATCAACAGCGTCTCGGACCTGCTCTCGCTGGCCAGAAACTGTGCCTATGACCAGTGGTCGGTGGGAAAGACGGTTATTTTACAGAAAGACCTCTCCCTCGAGGGGATGCTGTGGGAGCCCATCCCGTCCTTCAGCGGACAGTTCAAGGGCAATGGCCACACCATCTCGGACCTGACCATTACGGGCCAGTATTCCCCGGCGGGCCTCTTCGGCATCGTGGAGGAACAGGGCTCCATCGAGTCCCTGAGCGTCCGCGGCGTCGTGTCTGTCTCTGACTCTGCCGACACCACCACCGGCGGCATCGTAGGCATCAACCACGGCACCCTCATCAGCTGCCAGTTCACCGGCGTCGTCACCGGCGACAGCGAGGTGGGCGGCATCGTGGGCCGCAACGAGTCCGAAGGCACCATCGACCACAGCACTGCCCGCGCCATCGTCACCGGCAAATCTTCCACCGGCGGCATCGCAGGCTACAACCTTGGCGCCATCACCGGCTGCACCAATGTGGGCAGCATCAACACCGAATATCCGGAAGCCTCTCTCGACACCGACGGCTTCACCGCCAAGATGGTGGACTACATCAACAACAAGATGGCCGCCGCTGCTGACGACGCCACCAATTCCGTCACCAACGTCGCCACCGACACCGGCGGCATCGCAGGCCGCTCCTCCGGCATGATCCTGACCAGCGTCAACACCGGCACCATCGGCTACGAGCATGTTGGCTACAATGTGGGCGGCATCGTGGGCCGCACCGACGGCCTCGTATCCGGCTGTGTCAATCAGGGCCATATTCTGGGCCGCAAGGACGTGGGCGGCATCGCCGGTCAGGCGGAGCCTTACCGGGAGCTGGACCTCTCCAAGGACACCATCAAGCGTCTCCGTTCGGAGCTGGAGGTCCTGCGTGGCCTTGTCGATGACACCACCGGCGTCGTCGAGAACTCCACCACCAGCATCTCCAACTCCTTCAGCGCCATGACCGGCCAGATGGACACCGCCATTGCAGCGGCCCGTCAGCTGGACGACCAGGCCAGCGACTACGGCGACGAGGTGGCCGACGAGATCGACCGCGCCTCCACTCTGCTGGCCGATACCCTCACCAAACTCGAACCTGTTATGGACACCGGCGAAGATGCCATGACCAAGCTGACCGACGCCACCGGAAACCTCAAGTGGGCCATGCGCGAGATGGCCGCTGAGATGCTGATGGCATCCAGAGCCCTTGGCAAGACCAGCTCCGGTCTGGACAAGGTGAGCGACGCGGCCGAGGATGGCCGTGACGGTATGTCGGCTATCTCTGAGGGTATCAAACAGCTGTTGGAGTCTGTCGATACCGGCGATGACAGCGCTGCCTCGCAGGCCATCTCCGGCATCCTCTCCGCATACGACTCCCTGTCCTCGGACAAGAAGTCCGACAAGAACCTCAAGACCGGCATTGAGCTGCTGAAGGTGGCCAACTCCGTGGCCGGCGTCTTCACGCTGGGCAGCGGCATGGCCCCGGCAATGAAGGCCGTCACCGCAGGCATGGGCCTGCTGCGCACGGCGTCCCTCCTGTCCAACGACAGTGACATTGCCCGTGCTACTTCCCAAATCGCAAGTGCCATCGGCACCATCTCTACCATTGCCACCCAGATGGGCGGCATCGTGGGCAGCGCTGCCAAGTCCGTCTCGGCCTCCGACCACCCCGAGCTGGCTGCGGCTCTGACCAAAGCCTCTGACGCGCTGGACGGCATGGGCAGCATCACCGACGACATCATGGACAACATCAAGGACTGGGTCGGCAATAACGGCGGCGGCAGCATCAAGGATGGTCTCGATCAGCTGAGAGATGCTTCCGACAAGCTGAGCGACGCCATGGATGACCTGAGCGACTCCCTCGACCTGCTCAAGACCGACGCCGCCCTCACCAGTGCAACGCTGGCGCATACCTCCGTGGCCATGGGCCAGATGCAGGACGGCCTCGGCGGCCTGACCGATATGATGGGCCAGACCCGCGACATCCTCCACTGGCTCAACCAGCAGGACCCCATCAAGGTGCCTCGTCCCTCGGCAGAGCTGACCAACACCAAGGACTCCCTCTTTGATGCTGTCAGCGCCCTGACCGACAAGATGGACGACATCAACAGCACCATGCGCACCGCCAGCAACCAGCTGACCGACAAGATGCGCGCCGTGACCGCACAGGTCAGCGTCGTGTCCAACCTGATGCTGGATGCTGTGGAAGAGATCAGCGACCCGGGCAGCAAGACCATCTACGAGGATGAGTCGGAAGATCTCATCGCCTCCCAGTCCGACGGCAAGATCGAGAACAGCATCAACCGCGGCACCATCGACGCCGACATGAACGTGGGCGGCATCGCCGGTACCATGGGCGTCGAGAACCTGCTGGACCCCGAGGAGGACAACAAGGACGAGGGTACCTCGCTGCTGCGCACCTCCTATACCGTCAGCGCCGTCCTCATCGGCAACATCAACGAGGGCAGCATCACCGCCAAGAAGGACATGGTCGGCGGCATCGTCGGTCAGGAGGAACTGGGCCTTGTGACGGCCTGCGAGTCCTACGGCGACGTCACCGGCGTCAATCAGGTGGGCGGCATTGCCGGTGCGGCCAGCGCCAAGCTCCGCGGCAACTGGGCAAAATGCGCCCTCAGCGGTGAAAAGTACATCGGAGGCATCGTCGGTCAGGGTACCGACAGCGACCTCACCGACGGCAGCCTCATCGCCATCAACAACCGCGCCATCGTCTCTGTGCTGGAAGGCCAGCAGTATGTAGGCGCTGTCTCCGGCGGACAGGACGGCGACTTCTATGGCAACCTCTTCGTCTCCGACGATCTGCAGGGCATCGACCGCCTGAGCCGCGTCGGTCAGGCAGAGCCGGTCACTTATGAGACCCTGCTGGCTCAGGAGAATGTGCCGGACTCCTTCCGCAAGCTGACCCTGACCTTCAAGGCCGACGGCCACGTCATCAAGAAGATCAGCTTTGACTACGGTGCGTCTTTCACTCTGGACGACTACCCCGAGATCCCCCAGAAGAATGGATACTACGCCGAGTGGAGCACACCTGTCCTCGACCAGCTCCACACCGACACCGTGGTCAATGTGGAGTACACGCCCTACATCCCGTCTCTGAGCAGCAGCGTCACCCGTGAGAACGGACGCCCCGTCTTCTTCGTGGACGGCTTCTTCGGCGGTTCCAACGCTGTGCAGGTCACCCAGCAGGACATCACAGCCGATGTCCACGGTGTGACAGAGCAGTGGCTGCTGGAGTTCACCGATGACGGCAATGAGACCCACCAGATCCGTTATCTGACCCCCGGCAAGGCCAAGGGCAAAGTCTACGTCAAGCAGGCCGACGGCAGCTGGCATAAGGTGGAGACGGGCAGTTTCGGCAGCTACACCACCTTCACCACCACCGGCACCGAGGTCGAAGTGGCTTTCGTCCCCGCAAAGCTCCCCGTCTGGGCCTTCTGCGCCGGCGGCGCAGCCCTGCTGGTGCTGCTCCTGCTGCTGGCAAAGCGCATCAAGTCGAAGCGCGGTCCCAAGGGCGAAAACCCCCGCAGGGAGAAGAAGGAAAAACAGCCCGAGACGGCAAACCCCCCCGCCGATGAGCTGGATACCCCCATCTCTGAGACGGATATGCAGTGACCCTCTCAGTCACGCCGCAGGCGTGCCAGCTCCCCCAGAGGGGGAGCCCTTGGCAGGCCGGGTCACTTCTACTGGACACCGGAAGCCGAATATAACGTAAAAAATAGTGCCCTGCTACAGAGATTAGCAGCAGCTTGACAAGGAACATTGTTCTGAAGCTGCTGCCCTCTGTAGCAGGGCACTGCTGTTTTCAATATAAAGAAACTTTGCTCGTCCAGCATGGGCCTGGCCGACACGCCAGAGGCTCCCCCTCTGGGGGAGCTGGCGCGAAGCGCCTGAGAGGGCAAGGATGCCACAGAGAAACAAAAAAACAGCGATGGCATCGCTCTGACAAAAGCCAATGCCCATCGCTGTGTAGAGAACTCTTGATAAGCGGGCTTGCCCTCTCCGCCACCTTCGGTGGCACTGCCCGGGTTGCGGCTCCCAGCGTCTGCTTCGCTGCCGCTCGTATCCTGCTGGCCGCGGCCCCAACAGCTTCTCCCTGTTTCCACCGCTGGCGGCGGTCGTCGCCGTTGCTCCCAAAGGGAGAGGCTTAAGCTTCGGGGGAAAGCTTCACATCGTTCAGGAACGCCTCTATCTTATCGATCTGGTTCTCCGCCACGGCGCGGCCCGTCTCGTAGACCCGGCGCAGCTGGGCCGGGTCGCGCTCCATAGCGCCGATCTCCAGAGGGATGGGCGGGCGGATGACATAGTCCTTGCCGGAGGCCTCCTGCATGGCGATGTAGGAGAGGGCCTCGTTGTATCGCTCGTGACGGTCGGCCACCGCTGCCACGAAGGCCGGATAGCGCAGATACCGCGCACGGATGGCGGGTAGCATGGGGTTCTTCTTTTTCACAAAGCCTTTGGGCTGGGTCAGGATGATGAGGTTCCGCTTGTAACCCAGGCTCTCGAAGAAGCGGACGGGGATGGAGTCGGCCACGCCGCCGTCCAGCAGGGAGTAGTGGCCGATCCGGACGGCCTTCGCCGCCAGCGGCATGGACGCCGAGGCCTCCATCCAGCGCACGTCTTCGGCGTCGCCGCTGCGGCACTTGTGGTAGATGGGGTCGCCGGTGCGCAGGTCGGTGCAGACGACAAAGAAGTCCATGGGCGAAGCGCGGAAGGCCTCTTCATCGAAGGGGTCCAGCTTTTCCGGCACCTCGTGGTAGCAGAAATCCTCGCTGTAGAGGTTGCCGGTGCGCAGCAGATTGCGGAAGCTGGCGTAGCGCTTGTCGTTGCAATATTCGGTGTTGTAGCGGATGACGCGGCCGATCTGGTGCGACTTGAAGTTGCAGCCGAACACCGCGCCCGCCGACACGCCGATGGTGCCGTCGGTGGTGAGGCCGTGCTCCATCAGGACATCCAGAACGCCTGCGGTGAACATCCCCCGCATGGCACCGCCCTCTAATACTAACCCTGTCTTCATATACTGACTCCTTTTCCCGGTGCGGCCCTCGTCGGCCGCAGCAAGCCGTTTCCGGTTGCTACCAGTATACTCGATTTTGCGCAGAAAACAAGAGACAACTGCACAAATCGCCCGCCCTGAGACACAGACTGTACCGCAAAAGTCATACTTATAATCGAAAGGGCTGAAAAAACCGGAGAGAACGAGTCAAATTTGGGCAGAAAAAGCCTTGCCAACCGGGAGAGTATCCGGTATACTGATATGAAATATCGACCGTTTTGTGACAGGGAAATTGGGAGGAAGAGACGAACTATGAAAATGCTGGAAGACCGCATCCGCAAAGACGGCATCGTGCGTGAGGGCAACGTGCTCAAGGTGGACAGCTTCATCAACCATCAGATGGACATCCCGCTGTTCCGCGAGATGGCAAAGGAGTGGAAGCGCCTGTTCGATGGCAAGCCCATCAACAAGGTGCTCACCATCGAGGCCAGCGGCATCGGCATCGCGGCTGTGGTGGCCAGCGAGTTCAACGTGCCGGTGGTGTTCGCCAAAAAGTCCATGAGCATCAACCTGGACTACGACAACTACGAGACGAAGATCCAGTCCTTCACCCACAAGAAAATTTATAATGTCATCGTCTCCAAGAAGTTCCTCACCCCCGAGGACCACGTCCTCATCATCGACGACTTCCTGGCCAACGGCTGCGCCCTGCTGGGTCTGCTGGAGCTGACCGAGAAGGCCGGTGCCACCGTCGAGGGCATCGGCATCGCCGTCGAGAAGGGCTTCCAGCAGGGCGGCGACCTCATCCGCAGCAAGGGCATCCAGCTGGAGAGCCTCGCCATCGTCGAGTCCATGGACAGCGCCACCGGTGAGATCGTGTTCCGCGACCAGCCGCAGCAGAGCTGAAAAAGTGTTGCCCTTTCGCATAAAATATGATATACTGTAAGTGAGAAAAGGCTTCGCAGCCTTGTTCTCCTTCGCTGAAGAAGACGAGTGACGGTTCTGACTCGTCGGTAAAATAAAAACTGACCGAGTGATGATGATGTGTGACGGTTCTGACACATCGGTAAAATAAAAATTGACCGGGCGAAGCGTTCAGGCGGGGTCAGCTGAAAGGCTGGCCCCGCTTTTTGGTTGAAAGAGGCAGGACATGGAATTTGAAGTTGCAATCTATCAACTCTCGACAGAGTTCATCCGGGACTACCCGTCCCATCGGTATCCGGAACTGATGTATAAGAAGGGACGGCCCTATAGCTGCCTGCTCATCGACCTGCATCTGGACTATTTCATCTGCGTTCCATATCGATCTTCCATCCATCACAAAAACGCTTTCCTGTTCAGCGGGACAGAGCGCTCCCGCCGCACGAAGTCGGGTTTGGACTATTCGAAGATGGTGCTGGTCGAGAAGACGGAATACCTCGATAGCGCGAATGTCGTGGTGGACCAGGACGAATACAACGAGACTATCCGCAACATCAAAAAGATAGCCGGTGAGGTGCTGGATTATCTGGAAGACTACATCCACCATGCAGACGGGAGCCGGACGCTCCACCCAAGAGAGTATGCGCGGAAATATCAGTATTCCACCCTGCCGTATTTCCACGATGTGATGAAGATTTGAGAAAAGACCGCCGTCCAGCGGTCTTTTCTTTTGCCCATTTTTACGCCCCGTCGAAGCTGTCGCCGTCCTCGGGAAGGTCGGCGGAAGTCTCAGCATCGGAAGCAGGCGTATCCGGGACAGCGGCGCGGGGGACACCTTTATAGACCAGCGTCTGCTCGAGGACCTCGGCGCAGACCGGGGCCGAGAGGCTGCCGCCCGCTGTCGTCCAGCTGTGGGGCTCGTCGAGGCAGACGAGACACAAAAACTGGGGGTCGTCGATGGGAGCCACGGCCACAAAGCTGGCGATGCGGGCCTTCTCGTCGGCGCTGTCCAGCTTCTGGCTGGTGCCGCTCTTGCCGCCTACCCGGTAGCCCGCGATCCGGGCGTTCCGTCCGCCGCCGTAGAGGACGACGGCCTCCATCATCTCCCGCATGGTGCGGGAGGTCTCCTCTTTCAGCACCTGCCGCTTGCAGACGGGGGAGAGGTGGTCGATGACTTCGCCCTCCGGGCCGAGGATGTCCGAGACGACGTAGGGCTGCATCAGCCGCCCGCCGTTGACCACGGCGCAGACCGCCGACGCCATCTCGAGGTAAGAGATCTTGCTGCTCTGCCCGAAGGCGCAGGACGCCAGCTCCACCGGCCCCATCCGGTCGGCGGTGTAGTAGAGGCTCTTTTTCGGCTCGGCGGGCAGGTCGATGCCGGTGGGCGCGCGGAGGCCGAAGGCCGCAAAGTAGTCGCAGAACGCCTCTTTGCCCAGCCTTGCGCCGATTTGGATGAAGCTCTGGTTGCAGGAGTTCTCGAGGGCCTGCGTGACGGTCTGCGCCCCGTGGCGCTTGTGGTTGGCGCAGTGGAAGCGGGTGCCGGCCACCGAGATGCTCTCGCCGCAGTAGAAGCTGGAATTTTTGCTCACAGCTCCGGTGTCCAGCGCCGCCGCGCAGGTGATGAGCTTGAAGACGCTGCCCGGCTCGTAGAGGTCGCTGACGGCCTTGTTCCGCCACTGGGTCTGCTGGGCCAGCTGCAATGCCGCCGTCCGCTCGTCGCCGGAAAGCCCCTCTACGGCCTCCCGGGCGGCCTTGTCGGCCAGCACGCGGGGCTGGTTGGGGTCGTAGGCGGGGGTGGTGGACATGGCCAGCACGGCCCCGGTGTTCACGTCCATGACGATGCCCACGGCACGAGCTGCGACGTGGTGCTCCTTTACCGCGTAGCCCAGTGCGTTCTCGAGGTAGTGCTGGATGTTGGCGTCGATGGTGAGCCGCAGGCCGTCCCCCTCGGTGGGGAAGCGCTCGGTCTCATAGCTCTGCTCGAGGGTGTAGCCCCAGGCGTTCACCGCCGTGAGGACGACGCCGTTTTCGCCGGTGAGCAGGTCGTCATACTTCAGTTCGAGGCCCGAGACGCCCGCGTTGTCCACATTGGTGAACCCCAGCACCGAGGCCAGAAACTCCCCCTGCGGGTACCAGCGCTTCGAGTCCTGATCGATGCGGATGCCGGTGATGCCGTTTGCCTCGCAGAAGTCCCGCACGGCGTCGGCCATGACCCGGTCTACCCGGTAGCGCAGGAGGCAGTCGTTGGAGTGACGGTCGCTGAATTTCTCGAGAAGCTTCCCTTCGTCCAGCTCCAAAATCTCGGCCAGCCCCCTGGCCGCGAGGGCGAGTTTATCCTCCGGCATCTCCCGGGGCGAGGCCCGGAGAGTCCAGCAGCTGCTGTTGGCCGCCAGAAGGACGCCGTCGGCGCTATAAATGCGGCCCCGATCGGCGGGGACGACGGTGTCCCGCAGCGGCTGGCCCAGGGCGCGGTCGGTGTACCAGCCGCCGCCCAGCACCTGCAAAAATAAAAGCCGCACCGCCAGCCCGCAGCAGACCAGACAGAACACCCCCGCCACCAGCCCTGCCCGGGCGCGGAACGCCCGTTCCGGCAGGGTGCGCAGGGCGTCGGCGGGTTTTGGCGATTCGGACATGAGACAGCACCTCCCTTCCTGCAATCATATGCGCGAAGCCCCGTGACTAGCCGTCCGCCCCGGTGCGTACACTAAAGGGAAGGGGGGAGAGGATGAAGAAGAGGATCCTGCGTCCGCTGCCCGGCATGGACCTGCCGTTTCTGATCCTGGTGCTCACGCTGGTGGGCTTCGGGCTGGTGATGCTGGCCAGCGCGTCCAGCGCCGTGGCGCTCTACCGGCGGGGCGACGCCTGGGCCTATCTGCGGCCTCAGCTGCTCTACGCGGCGCTGGGGCTCTGCGGGATGTGGCTGGCCAGCCGGGTAGATTACCATATCTTCCATAGGCTGGCGTGGCCGCTGCTGGGGCTGTCGCTGATATTGCTGGCGGCGGTGCTCTTCATGCCTGAGTACAACGGCTGCAGGCGGTGGCTGGTCATCCCGGGGTTCGGCACCCTGCAGCCCAGCGAGATCGCAAAGTTTGCGGTGGTGCTGGTGTTTTCCCATATTATCGCACTGAATCACGACCGGATGAAGGACTTCAGCGTGGGCGTGCTGCCCTTTGCGCTGGTGCTGGGGGTGGTGGCGGCCCTGATGCTGCTGGAGCCGCACCTGTCCGGCACTGTCCTCATCCTCGGCATCGGCGCGGTGCTGATGTTCGTGGGCGGTACGGGGCTGCGGTGGTTTTTGCTGGCGGGCGCGGGAGGCGCCGGGGCCATTGGTGCGGCGGTGGCCGTCATGCCCGACCTCGTCCCCTACGCCGCCGACCGGCTCCGCTCCTGGCTCGACCCCTTCGCCGACCCGCTGGGCGACGGCCACCAGACTATCCAAAGCCTCTATGCCATCGGCTCCGGCGGGGCCACCGGCCTCGGTCTGGGGGAAAGCCGCCAGAAGCATCTTTTCGTCCCCGAGCCTCAGAACGACTTCATCTTCTCCATCGTCTGCGAGGAACTGGGCTTCGTGGGGGCCTGCGCAGTGGTGGGGCTGTTCGTGCTGCTGCTCTGCCGGGGCATCACCATCGCAGCCCACGCGCCCGACCGGTTCGGAGCGCTGCTGGTGGTGGGATTCGTGGTGCAGGTGGCCCTGCAGGCGGTGCTGAACGTGGCTGTCGTCACCAACACCATCCCCAACACCGGCATCTCGCTGCCCTTTTTCTCCTCCGGCGGCACCAGCCTCATGATGCTGCTGGGAGAGATGGGGGTGGTGCTGGGGG